>JBCCEI010000050.1:0-13208 GCA_039030355.1 Pseudomonadota bacterium
ATGTTGCTGGTCAAGCAAGATACTCACCATTATGGATTGATAATAGATTCCATTATTGGCATGAAATCATTCAATGCTGAACAAGGAAGTGATGAAGTCCCAGCTGGTTTTGATGCTGAATTCATTGATCATATTAGTGCTTTTTATCGTTCTGGTGAGGAATGGTTCGCGTCACTATCTATCAGTAGTTTGCTTGCGGACGAACGCTTTACAGAGTTACGCAAGCTCGCGTAATTCCATCATATTTTGAAAATTATCGGTGCTGGAGATTTATTCCAGCATATCGAGCCTATTCAGTTGTGTAGAGTAAGTTGAAGTCGGTCTTTCTAACCGATAAAAGTGAGTATTTTCACGACACAGCCATACCAGGGTTCAAGCCATTCACAAGTATCATTGATGTCTGGAAATTATTGATTTTAGGTGGGTATTTGTAGTTGGAGAACTTCTAAATGCCAGTCATCAAGACATCAGAAAACAACTGTAAAAATCAAATTCGAAACGAAAGGTTTCAACAGCAATAAAACAGATCTTGGGAATTTTTGAATTATGGCGATAACAAAATCTATTGCTCGTGCAGACAAGGAAAGTCAATCTAGCAAATCAACCCTGACCATTTTAGCCTTACTTGCATTTTTGGTTATGGGGGCGATGTCAATTTTAGCTTTTGACCTGGGCAAGTATTTTGGCATAAGCACAAACAGCAGTGTCTTTACAGCTGCCGTATTTATACTTGGAATGATTTGTTTAATATTGTTATTGGTGTTTGCAAACAAGTGGGGAACAAAGGTTAGACAGCAACTTGCTGCGGTGGATGAGCAAAACCGACGTAATCAACAAGCGATTTTATTATTGTTAGATGAAATGACGAACCTTGCGGAAGGGGATCTAACCGTACATACCACAGTAACAGAAGATATTACCGGTGCAATTGCTGATTCAGTCAACTATTCAATCGATGCACTGCGAAACCTGGTACATACAATTAATAATACATCTAAACAAGTTGCATCTGCTGCGGATGTAACACATGACTCCACACAAAAATTAACCACTTCGAGTGAAAAACAGGCCCGTGAAATTGCCAATGTAACCTCGGCGGTTTCTGAGATGGCAAAGTCGATTGACCAAGTGTCTAATCATGCGAAAAGTTCACAAGATGTAGCACAACAGTCTGTAAGTATTGCACACAAAGGTGCGCAAGCAGTGAGTCGTACCATTGATGGTATGGATACAATTCGCGAACAAATTCAAGAAACTTCTAAACGTATAAAACGTTTGGGTGAAAGTTCACAGGAAATTGGCGACATCGTAGGCTTGATTGATGAAATTGCAGATCAAACTAATATTCTCGCTTTAAATGCTGCAATTCAGGCATCTACAGCGGGTGAGGCTGGAAGAGGATTTGCTGTTGTTGCGGATGAGGTGCAACGACTCGCAGAGCGTGCTGGTACAGCAACCAAACAAATTGAGGCGCTAGTGAAAACGATTCAAAGTGATACCAATGAAGCGGTGATCTCTATGGAGCAAAGTACTTCTAACGTAGTGAGTGGTGCAAGGCTTGCAGAAAATGCCGGTGAAGCTTTGGTAGAAATTGAATCTGTATCAGACAACCTTGCCGCACTCATCCAAAACATTACCGATGCAACAGAAAAACAAACCATGGCTGCAGGGAATGTCTCTAAAACCATGAACGTTATTCAAGAAATTACTATGCAGACATCCGATAGTGCGAGTAACACAGCGAGTTGGGTTAGTAAGCTTAAAAATTTAGGTCAAGATTTAAAACGTTCAGTTGCTGGTTTTAAATTGCCACAGGCGATTGAAGATACTGTGATCGATCAACGCAAAGTATCGTAAATATACTGTTCACATTATGAATATGGAAATGCGAAATAGTGCGCTAGAAAAAGTAGCGGTTAAAAAGGTTAAGCATGAAGTCGATACCATAATCGAAGAAGCGCGAATTAAATTGGAAGAATATGTAGAGGACGAGTCTGAGTTATCTTTACTTGCAGAAGTTTCCAATGCACTAGTACAAGTTGAGCGAACCTTGCAGCTTGTACAAATAAATGGTGCTGCTGTATTGGCGCGCGAAATGTGCGATGTCGTTGAAGGTTTAATGAATGAGAAAATTGCACAAAAAGACAAGGCGCAAGAGTGTTTGTCGCGCGGCATTTTACAAATGTCCGATTATTTGGAGTATGTGCAAGCAGGAAATAAAGATTTACCCGTAGTTTTATTACCGCTTTTAAATGATTTGCGCGGTGTTAGAGAGGCACCGCTACTTTCAGAGCATATTTTATTCTTCCCTGATTTGGATGATATCGATGTACCAAATGTAGAAGTTTCAATTGATATGCCTGCAAGAGAATATGCAAAGAAAATTCGATACGGTTATCAAACCGGCTTAGTTTGTTTAATTCAAAATAAAGAAATTGATATTGCGACAACAAAAATGTGTAAAGTCGCAATTCGCCTACATCAGTGTTCCACTCAGACAGCAGCACGTAGATTATGGTGGGTATGTAGCGCCGTTACGCAAGCATTGGCAATTCAAGGCCTGGTAACTAGCACAGGTTTAGCTTCTTTATTAGGGCAGGTTGATCGCCAAATCAAACAATTTATCGATTTAGACGAATCAGCATTTGCAGCACAAATTCCTGCAGGCTTGATTAAAAACTTACTTTACTATGTAGGCATAGCAGAGAAGCGTGGTCGAATTGTTTCTAAAGTTCAGCAAGCTTATGGCCTTGATGATTTGATTCCTACTGAAATGGATATCGATCAAATGCGCGAGGGTCTTTCTGGTCCAAATGCAGATGTATTAGATGCGGTTTCAAAGGCATTACATGAAGATATTGAAACTGTAAAAGACTCAATAGAGTTGTATGTGCACAGTAAAAATCGTTCAGCAGAAAGTGTTACGGAAGTCAGTAAAGATCTACAAAAGATTGCAGACACATTGGGCATGCTTGGTTTGGATGAGCCACGTGAAGATGTATTGCGTGAAGTAACTGCATTGAATGGCTTGTCAGAAGATGAGCTGGAGCATGCAGATAGCAATTTCATTGCTGTCGCCGAGACGCTAATCAAGGCAGAAAATATTGTCGACAACTTTGTTAATTACAGAATTCAAAATAAACCTGCAGTTGAGCTGGTTGCTGATGATGGAAATACTTCTGAGCAATCTGAGAATGCGGGTCAACTTCGAAAAATTCAGGTTCAAACTATCACCGAAGCATTAAGTGAAATCGAAGAAGCCAAGAATACATTTTCACAAGTACTCACTGCACCCGAAGATGAAGATAAATACATCAAGGTGCAGGATCATTTCCGTAAGGTATTAGGTGCGCTATCGATACTTAATTTGGAAGAAGCAAGCAAAATCCTTGAGTGTGTTCAGGCATTTTTGCTAGATGAAAATGCAATTCAACAATTAAGTTCTAATTCTGAATTACTAGATGCATTTGCGGATTCACTCACTAGCGTTGAATGTTATTTAGAGGCGTTGATTGTTGATGAAGGCAACCCAAAAGATATTCTTGAGTATGGGGTTAAAAATGCATCGAAATTGATAGGTAATGGTCTTGATCTATCTGGTGATGCACAGCCATTGGAAACAGTTGAAGTTAAAGAGTTCGAACTAGAAGACGATTCTTTAGCATTACAAAGTGCTGATAATCTAGAAGTAAAAAAAAAATCTAAAATAACGGCACAAAATACTTCAGTAGATAAAACTGCTGATGAAATTGAAGATGCTAGTTCCTCGCAAGATGCAGATTCGCATACGCGTAAAGCAAAACCTACACTTAATGACGAGCTTGATCTAGAAGATCTAAGCGCAACTTCCCTCGACCTATCGCTGGATTTTGATTTGGTAGACGCTCCCTCAAACGAATCAAACCCCGAAGATCGTTCAGAAGACATGCTTGATGAAGATTTGTCGGAAGATTTAGTTGATCCACTAGCTGACGAAGCAATTAATATTTCGCTAGACAAGGAAGAAGATGAGATTACCGAGCTATTGGATCTGCCAGATTCTGATCAGGAGTTTTCGGAAGAGTTAATCGAACTTGAAGCCACAAGCATAGAGGCTACCGCGAGTGATTTAGAAAAGCTGGCAGACGAAGAGCTTGATAGCCACATAAATTTGGATATGAGTAGCGAGAGCGAGCCCATTGGTGTTGTTGAAGTAGATCCGGACGAAACCAATTTGCTTGATCTAAACGAAATTCAAGAAGAACTAAATACAAACGCCAAAGCATATAAGTTTGATGGAGACCAGCTTGCCGATATTGATGGCGATGTAAATGAAGAGACACCTGAAGAATCAGAAACATTTTTGACAGAAGTTTCGTCTAGCATTGATTTGAATGAAGACATCATGGAACAGCTCAATGATTTGGCATATGAAATTAGTGTAAACGTAGATGGTGTGCAGCACACGTTATCGGCAAATCGTGGTGAAGCGGATCCAGAAGTTCTAGAGATCTTTGTTGAAGAAGCCGAAGAAGAAATTGAAAAGATCAATTTGAATCGTGAAATTTGGCGTAGCGATGAAGCAAATGAAGATGCGCTTGCAATTGTGCGGCGTTCCTTTCATACCCTCAAGGGCGGTGGTCGCCTCATTGGTGCCGAGATTATCGGTGAATATGCATGGCAAATTGAAAACACGCTTAATAAGGTAATCGATAAATCTATCGTGGTAAGTAGTGAGTTGCACGAACTGCTTGAAATCTCAGTTGCGTTATTAAAAGAACTTGTCCAGCAGCTTAAATCAGACTATGTGCCACAGGCAGACGTTACTAGTTTATTTGTCTCGGCGCAAAACTTCATAAATAAACAATATGATTTATTAGCGAGTGACGATGAGGCTGATGAAGAGAAAGTTGACGACCCGATTAAGACGAGTATTGAGGTGAAAAATATCGATTTAGAAGAAGTTGATGAAATCACACCAGAACATTCGCAAAAAACTGATCAAGCAGAAAATGAAAATTTTGACCAAGAACTGTTTGCATTATTTGTTGAAGAAGCAAAGCAGCATATTAATACGATCGAAGAAATTCTAGAGACTAAACAAGAACATAAAATATTACCTGTAGATGAAAAGCTATTGCATGCACTACATACATTGTTTGGTTGTTCGCGTACTGCAAAAGTCACCTCGATCACGACTATTATTGATCCATTAGATGAATTTTGTCGCGAATGTCATCTATGCGAAGAGAAAATTAAAGCTGCACAGTTTGATGTGTTTGTTGAATGTATTGCATATGTTAAACAAGCAATTGAGCAAACACCAGAAAATTTGCTGCAATCAGATGTGAACGCAAATTTATTAGAAAAGGTGAATAGTTTAAATGGTGTTGAAATACCAACTTTAGATGATGTTGTTTCAGAAAACCTCCAATCAAGTGAAGTAATAGAAAACGAGTCATTAGTAAACGATGCTCATGAAGAAACTGATCAAGTATTAGATCATGAGCCTGAACATGAGCTAGAAAAAACCCAGCGTATAACGTTATCGGATAGCAAAATTTCCCCAGCTGAATTACCTGAGAATGTCGATGTATTTGAAGGTAAAGATGCAGATTTGGTCGAAATCTTTCTTGAAGAGGCAAACGATATTCTCATCACCTGTAACGAGTGTTTAGAAAAATGGCATACGAATCATAAAAATGAAAATGCAGTGCTTGAGTTTCGCCGACAGTTGCACACTTTGAAGGGTAGTGCGCGCATGGCAGCATATAGCAATATTGGCGATCTAAGTCATGAATTCGAGAGCTTGATAATCGCTATTTCTGAATCTCGTTTAGAAGCAAATGAAAGTGTATTCAATTTATCGCAACGTTGTTTGGATCATCTAAATGACATGGTCGATCAGGCAGTAGAAAAACATCCGATTTTTCCAGCTGAGAATTTGATTGCAGAAATTACTGCATTTCAATCTGGGCAACCGTATGTTCCTGAGGAGCATTTAATATCACCTGCAAGAAATATTCAGGATGAACAAGAAAAAGCTTCCAATAAAGTGCAGCAGGTCAAAGCATCAGATTCTGAGCCTGAAAAAGTGGTTAAAATTCCTGTCTTGCGTGATCCCGTTGATCCAAATGAAACAGCAATCACACGTCCAGTAATAGCTGCGCAACAAGCGGTGCGTTTGCAGTCAAATGTATTGGATAACCTTGTTAACAATGCTGGCGAGGTCAATATTTTCCAAGCCCGTCTTGAGCAGGTTAGTAATACCTACAGTATTAACATTAATGAACTAGAACAGGTTGTGGCTCGTTTGCGTGATCAATTACGTAATTTAGAAATTGAAACTGAAACACAAATATTATCACGGCACGCGCATGAGGTGCCGGAGCAAGATGATTTTGATCCACTTGAGTTAGATCGTTATTCAAATATTCAGCAACTTTCTAGATCATTAGCAGAGAGTGTAAATGACTTGCTTAGTATTAAAGATATTCTCGCTGATCAAGTGCATGAATCAGAGATTTTACTTACACAACAAAGACGTATTAGTGGTGATTTGCAAGAGGGTTTAATGCGCACACGTATGGTGCAATTTAACCAGCTTGTGCCACGCTTACAGCGTATTGTCAGACAGACATCTCGAGAACTGGATAAACAAGCAGATTTAAAAGTGGTGGGTCAAAACACAGAAGTTGATAGTTCAATCCTAAATAGAATTATTGCTCCGTTGGAACATTTGGTTAGAAATGCAATTTCACATGGAATTGAAGATGCTGCTCATCGCGAAAAAGCAAACAAAGATAAACAAGGTGAAATAAAAATTGCAGTGGTACGTGAAGGTGCTGAAATTATCCTTGAAGTTTCGGATGATGGAGCAGGTTTAAATGTCGAAAAGATCAAAGCAAAGGCAATGGAGCTTGGCTTAATTAATAATTTAGATATGCCGAATCGTGAAGCATTAAGTTTAATTCTAATGCCAGGTTTTAGTACTGCTAGTCAAGTATCGCAGGTTTCAGGGCGCGGTGTTGGTATGGATGTAGTTGCACATGAGCTGAAACAACTAGGTGGCTCACTACAGATTGATTCTGAGGAAGGAGCTGGTGCAACTTTTACTATTCGCATACCTTTTACATTAGCGATTACGCAATCTTTATTAGTTAAATGTGCAAATGAAATTTATGCAGTTCCATTAGCAAGTGTTGAAGGCGTTGTGCGTTTATCTGCACATGAGCTGAAACAAAAATATGCAGAGCAAACTGCTACTTATCATTATGCTGATCGAGATTATCGTCTATGCCATCTTGGAAGCTTGCTATCAGTTTGTAAACCGCAGCTTGATGGTGCAGATAAAATGTTTCCAGTTTTGTTGGTTCGTTCAGGTGATTCACGTATGGCGATTCATGTTGAGGCAACGCTCGGTAATCGTGAGATTGTAGTAAAACCATTAGCTGCTCAATTGAGTCGCTTACCTGTTGTATCAGGTGCGACCATACTTGGTGATGGTAATGTGGTATTGATATTGGACGTCCCTGGTTTGATCCGCATGGATGCTGCCCACAAGCTTGAGAATGTAACTCCAAGATATGACAGCACAATTATTGATTCTCAACCTACAGTAATGGTGGTGGATGATTCAATTACAATTCGTAAAGTGACCACACGTTTCCTTGAGCGTAATAACTACAAGGTCACTACTGCAAAAGATGGTGTTGATGCGGTACAAAAATTACAGGACTTTACACCAGCATTAATTTTATTGGATATTGAAATGCCGCGTATGGATGGATATGAGCTTGCTAGTCATGTCAGAAATAATGAACGTTTGAAAAATGTACCTATTATTATGATCACATCCCGAACTGGGGACAAACACCGTCAAAGAGCCATGGATATAGGCGTACAAGAATATCTGGGCAAGCCCTATAACGAAAGTGAGCTATTGTCTTACGTGCAAGAGATTATAAAATAATCATGTCTTTAGCTGAAGCATCAAATTACCCAACGTTGAGTTGCATGTTGCTACCTCTAGGTAGTAATGATGTGTTAGTGCCTAAATCAATTGTGAAAGAAGTTGTTTACAAACCAACGGTTAACACTTATGAAGATCAAGAAGATGAGGACTGGTTAATAGGCGATATTGAATGGGAAGAATATGTCGTTCCTGTAGTATCGTTTGAGCGAATTTGCAATCAACCAAGAGTCTCTAAATCTCAAAATATCCGCGCTGTCATCTGTCATGTTATGGATCATGCTGATACTTTTCCTTTATATGCAATTGAGGTGCAGTCTATACCACGCCCACTGATATTAGATCGTCGCGCGCTTAACAATCATGAAGGTATGATGAGTAAATATTCTGAGTTAATTGCTTACTACGTAAAGATTGGTAGCAAAGAGTTGGCGATTCCAAATTTTCAAAAACTGGAAGAAATACTTTTAACGCGAGCTGGTTGATAAGCTATTTATTCTAGCATGTCCCCAGTTAATAACTGTGTTGTTATAACCGCTGCCACGGCCGCTGTTTCTGTCCTCAAAACACGTGGACCTAATTTAACTGTTTGAAAGCCTCGATCCATCAAATGATTGACTTCATTCTCAGCAAGTCCACCTTCAGGGCCAACAAGAAGTTTAACAGTGTCAGGCTTTTTATCTCTAATAATATTCAATGACTGCTTCGCTGAAGCATCAAATAGCAGACCACATTCTTGTTTCTTGATGTGTTCAATTTGATCCAATTCACATGGATCAAATAAAACTGGTAACACAGCTCTGCCGGATTGTTCACATGCGCTTTGAATAATGCGTTGCCAATGTTGATGTTTATTGCGAAATGATTTTTGCGAGACTTTAGTGACTGTACGTTCCATTAAGACGGGTTGTATTGTGCTTACTCCAGATTCAACAGTTTTTTGGATTGCATAATCCATATGTGAGCTTTTTGAAATACCCAAGTACAATTGAATACCAAGCTTAGACTCAGTATTCAATTGCTGTTGATGTGTAATTTTTACAACAACTTTGGATTTGTTGCAGTTTAATATTTTACAGCAGTAGTCGAAGCCATCGCCATTGAATAAATACAATGATGCATTTTTATTTAGTCTTAAAACATTAAATGCATAATGACGCGTGTCATCATCAAGTTCTAGCTCTGAATTAGAAGCTAGATGTTGACTAGTATAGAGGCGAACTTTTCTCATGTTGTCCGCCCATTTAAATCAAAGTTTCTGCAAATTAGTAGCGATAATAATCTGGTTTGTATGGCCCATCCACATCTACACCAATGTAGTCAGCTTGTTCAGGGCTGAGTTGGGTGAGTTTTACGCCGATTTTTTCAAGGTGCAAGCGGGCTACTTCTTCGTCAAGTGATTTAGGTAATACATATACTTTATTTTCATATTTGCCTGCATTGTTCCAGAGTTCAATTTGGGCTAATACTTGGTTGGTAAAAGAATTCGACATTACAAAACTAGGGTGCCCCGTTGCACACCCAAGATTCACTAAACGACCCTCTGCGAGCATGATGATGCGTTTACCATCCGGAAAAATCACATGATCTACTTGTGGTTTAATATTCTCCCAGGTGTACTGTTTTAGACTGGCAATATCTATTTCATTATCAAAATGCCCTATATTGCAAACGATAGCTTGATCTTTCATCGCAAGCATATGGTCGTGATTAATTACATTAAAGTTACCCGTTGTAGTGACAAAAATATCTGCCTTGTCGACAACATCTTCCAAAGTAACAACACTGTAGCCTTCCATTGCAGCCTGGAGTGCACAGATCGGATCGATTTCTGTAATTACGACTGTTGCGCCAAGTCCACGTAAAGATTGCGCACTACCTTTTCCGACATCTCCATAGCCACAGACCACTGCGGTTTTACCTGCAACCATCACATCAGTTGCACGTTTAATCCCATCAACTAAAGATTCACGACAACCATATAAATTATCAAACTTTGATTTGGTAACAGAGTCATTTACATTAAAGGCAGGCACTTTTAAATCACCTTTCTTTTCCATTTCATGTAAACGATGCACACCGGTGGTGGTTTCTTCTGATAGACCTTTTATGTCGTCAAGTAATTCAGGATATTTTTCGTGTATTACTTTGGTAAGATCGCCACCATCATCCAAGATCATATTTGGTTTCCAACCATCCGGCCCAGAAAGTGTTTGCTCTATACACCATTCATATTCTTCTTCTGTTTCACCTTTCCAAGCAAATACAGGTATACCAGCAGCAGCAATTGCAGCAGCTGCATGATCCTGTGTGGAAAATATATTGCAAGAGGACCATCTAATGCTGGCACCTAAAGCTGTGAGTGTTTCAATGAGTACTGCTGTTTGTATGGTCATATGCAGGCAACCCACAACACGCGCATCTTTGAGTGGCTGTTCATTGGCATATTTAGCACGTAACGCCATTAATCCTGGCATTTCAGTTTCTGCGATGGCAATTTCTTTACGACCAAACTCAGCTAAATTGATATCTGCAACTTTATAATCAGATTGAGTGCTCATGACGAACGATGCTCCTTAAGCATGAATAAATAAAAAATTGGATCTAAATTTTAGGAAAGACTTTGTTTAATCGCGTCGACTTTATCTGTGCGTTCCCAATGAAAACCATCATCATCACGTCCAAAGTGTCCGTAAGCTGCGGTAGCTTGATAGATTGGATGCAATAAATCCAGCATAGAAACAATACCATAAGGCCGCAAATCAAATATGTCTTGTACAATTGCTTCGATCTCGCTGTCAGCAATGGTTCCCGTGCCGAAGGTATCAATTGATACCGAGGTCGGTTGTGCAACACCAATAGCATAGGAAATTTGAATTTCGCAGCGTTCTGCTAAACCTGCTGCGACCACATTTTTAGCAACATATCGACCCGCATAGGCAGCGGAACGATCAACTTTTGAAGGATCCTTACCGGAAAATGCACCACCACCGTGCCGTGCCATGCCTCCATAAGTATCAACAATTATTTTTCTGCCGGTTAGGCCGCAATCGCCAACTGGGCCACCAATTTCAAATTTGCCGGTTGGGTTAATATGATATTTGGTTTCTTTAGATAACCATTTTTCTGGCAAGGTGGGTTTTATAATGTGCTCCATCACAGCTTCTTGCAAATCATTTTGACTAATCTCTGGATCATGCTGAGTTGATAATACAACTGCATTGATGCTCACCGGTTTGTCATCTTCATATACAAAAGTAATTTGACTTTTTGCGTCAGGACGTAACCATGTAAGCTCGCCAGCTTTTCTCACTTCAGACTGTTTATGTACTAAACGATGAGAGTATGTGATGGGTGCTGGCATTAATACATCTGTTTCATTACTAGCATAACCAAACATCATGCCTTGGTCACCGGCACCTTGTTCTTCTTTAGTTTTGCGATCAACTCCTTGTGCAATGTCTGGTGATTGTTTTCCAAGAGCATTTAATACAGCGCAATTATGACCATCAAAGCCAACATCAGAATTGTCATATCCGATTGCATTTACCGCATCGCGAACAATTTTCTCATATTCAATTTGTGCAGAAGTTGTAATCTCACCAGCTAATACCACCATGCCGGTTTTAACCATCGTCTCGCAGGCTACACGTGCACTGGTATCTTGTTTTAAAATACTATCTAAAATAGCATCTGAAATTTGATCAGACATTTTATCTGGATGGCCCTCAGATACTGATTCCGAGGTAAAAACGCGAGTAGTTGTCATTCCTATAACCTTTGCTATTTTGTTCTATGTTTTCTATTTTATTATATGTATGAATTTATAAGTTAGCTCATTAGTTATAGGAGCTAATTTTATAGATTTTAGAAACGCGCTATTGTACATATTAGCTTAATATTCAGACTGTAAGTGGATCACGTTATGGTGAAAACCGCCTCAAATATGATGCCATTAGGTACTCAGGCACCAGAATTTAGTTTACTGGATACTGTTACTGGTAATACATTGTCACTGCACTCAATTAAGGGTGAGTATGCGACATTGATTATGTTCATTTGTAACCACTGTCCATTCGTAAAGCATGTTGATAGGCAGCTTGCAAAATTAGGACGGGAGTATGTTTCTAAGGGAGTGGGTATTTTGGCTATCAGCTCAAATGATGTGAGCAATTATCCAGAAGATTCTCCTGAGAAGATGCAACAACTTGCTAGTTCTTTAGGGTTCAACTTTCCTTATCTTTATGATGAAACTCAAGAGGTAGCAAAGTTATATGATGCGGCCTGTACGCCCGATTTTTATATCTTTGATGCGGAATTGAAATGTGTCTACCGAGGTCAGCTTGACGATTCTCGACCAGGTAATGACATACCAGTTAATGGCAGTGATGTTCGCAACGCTCTTGATTGTACCTTAGCTGGTCGTCCAATTTCTGATACTCAAAAACCAAGCGTTGGCTGTAATATAAAATGGAAATAATTCTAAGTGTGCTAGTTATTTTGAATTTTGTATTTCATAACGTACTGAAATTATTGATATTTTCTATATTTCATTCAATTGTAAATAAGTGTTTCAAAAAAACTTCCATTTATCCTTTAAAATCAACAGTTTATCGTACTTCCCGTTAAATATTTTCTTAACCCCTTCGATCGTTAAAACATGTCAACGAGTCGGGTTTTGACCGGCAATTCCTCTGTTTTGAGACCTGTACCGTCTAAACTTTGACGCTGTAGTCGTATTATTGACGTCGACAAGGAAATTGTAATTTTCTTATAGAAGTCAATTATTTATATCGGTCTCTCCCAAATTTAGGAGTGACTATAAAGCCTCAACTCGACTTTAATTACTCAAATTTTTTTGAGTAGCGATTTGGTTTTTAGCCTTATCGTTTACGGGCGAGTTTGGTTTGTTGAAGCGTTAAAGGAATAGCGAGTGCCCAAACTCAGTTACTGTTACGGACAAACTAAGAATGCATGTAGGCATTTGTTGAACGGTGCCTGTGGTTTTGTCGTATTGCTATCTACGTTTTCAATCGCTTTTCCTGCTCATGCAGCATTCCCCGATCCGTTAGTTAATACCGCCACTGTTACAGTACCAACAGGTGTTACAGATCCTTCATCCAGCGGTGGTGTAAATTTTGCTACCGATAGCAACAGTCTTAGCTTACCAAGTTTAGCGATCGTGAAAGCGGTGACCGCGAATGCGGATGAAGATGGTTCGGGTGACATCACCGAAGGTGACACCCTGACTTACACC
>JBCCEI010000051.1:0-12931 GCA_039030355.1 Pseudomonadota bacterium
GCCCATTATTTTGAAGGCTTTCATATACTTTCACTTGTGGATAATGATGCGTGGTTAGATCTTGATCACGAATGACTACCCTATATGACGACTGGTCTAGATAAACACTTCAACGGAATCCTGTTAGTGCTAGTTTTGCAATGAATTCACGATTTCAGCGACCACATCTTCATTGCGCAAAATCCTCCCATGACCATAGCCTTTGGTTGAATACAGTTTGCCCCCAGAGCTATGCGATACATTTTCTGCTTCAGAAAAAGGTACGACACGGTCATTTTGATCATGCACAACCAAGATACTGCCTGAAAAATGTTGCAAAAAATTTACTGTGTTCATGTGCTGCATTTTGCGCAGAGTTAAGGCTTCAACTTTGCGATAGAAAATTTCTAAAATTCGATCTGGTAAATGCATAGTTTGAGTAAACGAAGCAAATATATCCGCTAGTTTGTTTGGTCCTGCTATTAGTACGATACTGTTTACTTGTTTGAGTTGCTCAGTACCTTGTGCTAAATCCAACGCGAATGCACTGCTGATTGAACCAAATGAATGGCCAATCAGTGCATGAATTGGAGTAACTTTTTTAGAAATTTCCAGTATGGTTTGTGCATTTTGTAGCAGATTTGTTTGCTTGCCGGATGAATTTCCATGTGCAGGGCTATCATAGGCTAATATATTAAAACCTTGTTCAAGTAAGCTTTGTATAATAAATACAAAATTAAATGCATGCCCGCCCCAGCCGTGACTGAGCATAATAGTTTTTGTATCTTGTGTGCCATTAACGTTTTGCCATTGATAAACTGCAATTTTCTTATCTTCATAATCAATAAAATATTGCGTAGCTTGGTTTAATAGTGTCTGTTCTTTTTTGCCCAACGGTTTTTTGTGGTAAAGAGGTTTGCAAAAAAATGACCATGCCAGTTCAGCTGCAAGTTTTGTTGAGAAAACCGCGGTAGCCCTAAAGAATAAACTTAGAGCTGTTTTTAGAAATGCTTCCACAAAATAGTATTGCTGATATTAATGCTGACACTGTACACAAAAGAAGCTACTGCGTTGACCGATAGTGCGTACCTTTATTGGTGTTTTGCATACCGGACATGGTTTTCCGGTTTGCTGGTATACATTTAGTTGATTAGCAAAATAACCGGGTGAACCATCTTCACGGACAAAATCTCGCAATGTTGTACCGCCAAGCTCAATAGCATTACTGAGCACAAGTTTAATTTTTTCAGCCAAGGTATCGTAACGTTTACGCGAAATTCTTCCAGCTGCGCGTTGTGGATGAATACCACTTAAAAACAATGCTTCACTGGCGTAGATGTTGCCCACGCCCACAACTATATGGCTGTTCATGATGAAATTTTTGATATTTACTTTTTTTGATTCAGCAACCGTGTGTAAGTACTCGCCATTGAAGTTATCGTTTAACGGTTCAGGCCCAAGATTGACCAGCAGTTTATGCTGAAGTGGATTCTTGCTGGTCCATAGTACTGCGCCAAAACGCCTTGGATCATGAAAACGTAGAATCTGTTTTGCAAAAACAATATCGAGATGATCATGTTTGCGTGTGGTTGCGCTGTGTTTGACCATACGCAAACTTCCGGACATACCTAAATGCATAATCAGATGCCCTGTATCTGTACTGAATAATAAATATTTAGCACGTCTATGCAGGGTGAGAATTTTTTGCTTGTTGAGTTTTTGCTTCAATCCACGTGTGATTGGCCAACGTAAACTCGCTTGGCGTATCACCACATTCTGGATAGTTTGATTTACTACATGTGGGTGAATGCCACGCTTGGTGGTTTCTACTTCAGGCAGCTCAGGCATTAATTTGAGTAGGCTAAGCTTGATAGAACGCTTCTATCTCAACAAGTAAATCTTCTCGACACATATCGCCCAACAAGAGTGCTCGTGGTGTGGTATTTGAGAGCCTAGCGGCGAGGACTTGTTTGATTAGTTCAAGATCTTCACGATTGCGAATATAGACTTTCATATATAAAAGATCATCTTGTGCATTAAGTTGCGTGTGATATTTATCATTTGCATGAGCGACTAAGGTTTCTACATTATTGATCGCTTCATTTAACTGAGCACAAACATCATCTACATGTAAAGTCTCATGTCCTACAATGCTGGCAGTGCCAGAAACATAGAAATGCGTACGTTGCCCCCAGGATTTAATTAATCCGCGCGAGAACAAGGGCTGTGTGTCATGGTCATTAACCGGATAGTTATATGCGCTGGTTTGACGTGGATTTTCAACCGCGGTACCCGGTGCATCCGCGGCTAAAAAATAAACCTGAAATTTATTTTCATGATTACCAATTACCGTGGCTGCGGGATATACGCAATTTGTTATGTCATTTTTTTGCATGGCTTGTAATCTACCATGACAAAATGTCTCATAACGATTTTGTTCAGGCTGATGTATATCAGCTACAGTAATTTGAGGAAAAAAATTCCAGGTGCGTAATAAATGTTTACAGTTTGTTTTCTGCAAGCATTGATAAACTTCACTATATGCACTATTTGTAATATTTTGAATATTGTTTTGCTTATTGCATTCAAGCTCGATAAAGCCAAATAACATTTGTGTAGTGTAGGCATATTGAATATTTTTATAAGCACCATGTTCGACTTGCTGATCTGTAAACCAATACTGGGCAAATAAATTGGCGCCCAATAATTCAAGTTCTGTTTGTATTGACAAACATCCTGGAGAATTTGTATGACCATCGCCAAAATACAGTTGCGTGAGCAAAGACTTTTGGTTCTTTGGCGCAACTCGATCTTCGCAAACAATGATATCCAGCGATGATGACAGGGATTGTGCTCGTTCTTTTGAACTCATGATTGATACTCTAGCGCGGGATTAAGCAACTCGCTAGCAAGCAAAATTGATTTAAAGATTAATTCAGCCGATTGCGCTGTAGATACATATATTACTCTTAGGCCCTGCGTCTGCGTATACCAATAAATAGTCCCAGTAAAAGCACAATTAAAGGCGCAATGAGCAAATACCATGCGGCAAGTATTGCAATTTCAGTGTTGCTAAACTCAATCGAAATATCTGGTGGTTGATAAGGTAGTAAAGCAATACGCTGGTCATCATGCACCAGCCATTGTAGGACGCTCACGATTAGTGTCAGATTGGCGCCATTGCCGATATAAATATTAGAGGCAAAATCGCTATCGCCTATAATACTAATGCGTTGTTGTCGATCTGCAATGGTTCTGCTTAAGCTCGCCGCGATTAACAAGGGTCCTTTTGTATCTCCATCATTACTATCAAATACAACGCTCTCCCCACTTAAGCCACTTGTTTCGGCCCAAGCACCTGGCAAAGAATAAAATAGTGGCTTGGCACGCCATCCCTTTGGCGTATCAATTGCAATGCCTCTGGCAAATGGAAATAGAGTTTGGTTTTCTAGCTTCGCAGTAATGGCATGTTGTTGATATTCAACAACAGGCACAATGGCTGGGTGTTGAATACCTAAGATCGAACGTAATTCTTGATTGGCATCAATAATCGTACCCGCAACCCAACTTAGGCCTAATTCTTTCGCGAGGTTTAATAACGGTCTTTGTGTATCATCTTTTTCTTGCGGATCCGTAAGCAACAAAAGATTTCCGCCAGCCTCGACAAAATCTAAAACTAATTTTTCTTCACCAGCTAGCAAATTACTTTGTGGTGCAGCTAAGACTAAAACGGAGACATTGTCAGGAATGATGGTGGTTTGTAACAAATTTAAATCTTGTACTTGTACACCACTGGTTTCCAATGTTTCCTTGAGTTTACTGAAACCATGATCACTTTCATCAAAAGGATCGCGCTCACCATGACCACTTAAAAAAGCAATCCAGGGTTTATTTTGTCTGCTGAGACGTTGTAAGGCATTAGAGATTTCAGCTTCAGAGATGCGATCAATAATTTCAAAACGTCCTTTGTAATCAATACGTATTTGATTAGGGCTATTAAGATGTAGTTCTTTTGCCAATATAATTTGTTTGTCGGCGTCTATAAATTTGAAATCAATATTCGGTTTAAATTTTATATATTTATCAACCTGACGTTTGATCGCATGCCGCTCACTGGCGGCATTGCGCGCTAGTGCGGTAATTAGCAACGGGTCTTCAACTTGTTGTAAAACGTTTTGGCTGGTTGCTGTTAATGTGTTACGGCTGTCTCGCGTCCAATCAAATGTGTAACGGTATTTTTGTGTCAACCATGCGCAGATAAAAATAAGCGCGAATAACATCAGTAATCCGAACCACCTACGAAATAGAGTAGAGTAATTTCTGTTTTTCATTGATTACGATATATTTTCTAGTTGCAAACGCCGTACACATAGAAACAAAAATAAAATTGCAAATAAGAGGAAATATGCAATATGCTCTGTATCGATCGAGCCGCTAATTAAATTGGTCAAATGTGAAAAGTTTGTAAGATATAAAAATAGCTCACTGCTACTTGCCGTTGCAGATCCCGAGAGGTAAAGCATAACCATAATAAGCAATGCGCCGAGTATCCCTGCGGTGGCAATGATTGGAGTGCTGGTGAGATTAGCAATATACAGCGCGACTGAATTGAAAGAGCTTATTGTTAAAAATACTGCTAGCATGCCTGCTAGCGTTTTGCCATAGTCGATCGGCGTGAAATGGCCCAATACTAATGCATAGCTGCAACATATTAGTGTAAATAGCAAGGCAATCAGCATCAGGGCAAAATATTTCCCAAACACAATTTGTTTAGCACTGATGGGTGCACTGCCAAGTAAGATATGGCTACCAAAGTGGCGTTCTTCAGTACTGCTACGAACCGCAAACAGTGGTACGAGAATAATGCCTACCACTGCAACCCAGAACATAAATGGTGCAATGACTAAATCTGTTAAGCCAGGCGCGCGCTCTAGTCCGACCAGTTTGTCTTGAACTTCTGCATAAAAGTTATTCAGTAATATAAGCAGTAACAAGCCCAAAACTAACAGAGCGACTGAAAATAAAACCCAGGCAATTGGCGAGTACCAAATGCGTTTTAATTCATTTTGTGTGATGGCCCAAATCATGCAGTATCTCTCACCACTAGATCCATGAAGGCTTGTTCTAAGGAGCCGCCAATCGTGCTTATTTCATAAAGCTGCCAATCATTCTGCAGTGCTAGTTTTTGCACTTGTTGAATAAATTCACCGTCGTTATAGCGACAGATATATTTTCCATATTGGGAACAACTAACTGAGTCACAGCCAGGGATGGCTTTTAATTTTTCTATGGAGGGGTTGCCATTAAAACGCAGTTTTATACGCTTGCTTGTGTTGCCGTTGGATTGGTTTAACTTATCTACTGTTTGATCAAGCATCAGTGAACCCTGATCGATGATCATTACGCGATCACACGTACTTTCTGCTTCACTAAGTAAGTGTGTCGATAACAATACACTATGATTTTTTGAAAGTTCATTTAATAGTGAGCGAATGTCTTGCATCTGTACAGGGTCTAAACCAACCGTTGGTTCGTCAAGTATTACCAGTGCCGGTTTATGAATGATCGCTTGCGCGATACCCACACGCTGTTTATAACCCTTAGATAAATTCGCAATGAGTTTATTTTGTACCGCGCTTAAACCACATATTTCTAGAGCATCAGCGAGATATTTTTTTATTTGTTTTTTTTCTACTGCGCGTATTCGTGCAGCAAATTGTAAATATTCTGCAACATTTAACTCTTTATATAGTGGAGGTGTATCAGGCAAATAACCTAAATTACATTTGGCTTGTTTAGCCTGAGAAAAAATATTATGCGCACAAATACTCACATCGCCTTCTTGTGGAAATAAATTTCCACTAATAATGTTTAGCGTTGTAGATTTACCTGCACCATTAACACCCAGTAACGCAACCACTTCGCCGCGGTGAATATTAAAGTTCAGATTGCTGATGGCTTGATGATCATCAAAACTGTGCGATAGATTATGCACAGACAACAATGTTTCTTGCGTCATGAGGTGTTGCTAATTTGCATCGCTAGTAAACTATGCTTTTTGCTGAGTTTTTGAGGTACATATCTTTTGGCTAAGGGATCACTGATTATATAAGTATTTGCATTTGATAACTTGTTTAATGAAATTTTGTATCTAAAAATCAGCCACTTACTGGCATGGCGCTGAAATTTAAAACAGTACATAATCTGAACATCCATGATGCTCGACCAGTAATCAACTCAACCTTGCCGGTACACATCGCATAGTCGTATCATTATCCCGCAGATGGAAGCTGTTTAATTCATAAAATAATAACAATAATTTAATAGGATCAACCACATGTTTAATGGACTCGTCTCCTTACCTTGGTGGGGCTATATTGTTGTCGCGCTTGGCCTCACGCATATTACTATCATCGCGGTTACGCTATACCTACATCGTTGTCAGGCACATTGTGCACTTGACTTGCATCCCATCGTGGCACATTTTTTCCGTTTTTGGTTATGGACCACAACTGGAATGGTGACTAAAGAATGGGTGGCCATTCATCGTAAGCATCATGCCAAAACTGAAACCGAAGAAGATCCGCATAGCCCGCATGCAAAAGGCATTAAGAAAGTTTTTTGGCAAGGTGCAGAACTGTATAGAGAAGAAGCAAAAAATGTAGAGACAATAACAAATTATAGTCACGGCACACCTAATGATTGGATTGAGCGCAATATTTATTCGCGCAATAGTTTTTCTGGTTTAAGTTTGAGTTTTGTTTTAAATATAATTTTATTTGGCCCCATCGGTTTGACTATTTGGGCAGTGCAAATGATCTGGATTCCAGTTACTGCTGCTGGTGTAATAAATGGTATCGGGCATTATTGGGGTTATCGTAATTTTGAAACCGAGGACGGCTCAACCAATATAACTAGTTTAGGTTTTATCATTGGCGGTGAAGAACTTCATAATAACCATCATGCTTATCCAAGTTCTGCAAAGTTTTCCAGCAAGTGGTGGGAAGTCGATTTAGGTTGGTTCTATATTAAATTACTGAGTTTGTTCGGTTTAGCCAAAGTACGCCGACGCGCACCACAACCCACACGCTTATTAAACAAAGATATCATCGATTTAGAAACAGCAAAGGCCATGGTGTCTAGTAAGTTACATGTCATGGCGGAATATGCACACAAAGTAACATTACCAACCTTTAACGCTGAACTGCCAAGCTTTGAAGGTCGTTATAAAAAGCTTATAAGTCAAATGCGTACAGCGTTAGTGCGTGAAGATAGTCGTATGAAACCATTACAACGCGAACACTTGCAAGAGCTATTGCAAAACAGTGAATCATTACAAACGGTGTATGAATTCCGTCGTAAGCTGCAAGATCTTTGGAATGAAACGCATGCCAGTCATGAACGCATGATTCAGGCGATTATCGAATGGTGTAAAGAAGCAGAAGCAACAGGAATTAAAGTGTTGCAAGACTTTGCACAAAGTTTAAGAGGGTATTCGTTGCAGCCAGCAATATAGTTCTTATTTCAATGCCAAATATCATTATCTAAGCTCTAAGCTTGTAATAAATCTTAATTCCAACAAACACAAATTAATTGCACTATAGTAATGTGCGCTGCACCAGTGGAAAGTAAAAGACTCTAGTTGTAGCTAATTCATTCAAGTCAAATTCTAAATCTTGAGATAATCTAAATTAATGTTTGTGTTGTCTCACTATTCATTTATATCTGCGTTTGAGATGGTCAATTAAAATTTATGCACTAAATAAGTTTTTTTTGCACCAGTATTTAACATCTTAGTTTCGTTTCGTGTTAAAGAAATTCTGTATCACTTTGATTTAATTATTTCAAAAACGTGGCACGGAAAATGCAGTTGTTTATAACGTTATTTTATAACATAACATTTAAACCTAATAACTATATAACTTTATAAAAGGAGAAATTTATGGCCAGTACGGGTAGCGTAAGTGCTTGGGAAGAGGCTCTTCTTGTGGCGATGATACAGTATCCAGTGCCTGTGATATCGGGTCCAGAAGACATCCAAACTCAAGTTGATCAAATTTGCAAAGCAGTCGCGAATACTAAGGCAGGGTATCCTGATCTTGATTTAGTTGTCATGCCTGAATATTCAACGCAGGGTCTAAATACATCTATTTGGACCTATGACGAAATGCTGCTTACGGTAGATAGTCCAGAAGTTGGGCAGTTCAAACAAGCTTGTGTTGATAATAAGGTCTGGGGTGTATTTTCCATAATGGAACAAAATGAAGATCCATCAATTCCGCCTTATAACACAGCTCTTATAATTAATGATGAGGGAGAGATAGCACTGCACTATCGCAAACTTCAACCTTGGGTGCCGATCGAGCCATGGTCACCTGGTAATTATGGTATGCCTGTGTGTGATGGGCCAAAAGGATCTAAGTTGGCGGTTTGCATTTGTCATGATGGAATGTTTCCAGAGCTAGCGCGAGAAGCGGCATACAAAGGTGCAAATGTTTATATACGAATATCTGGATATTCAACCCAAGTAAATGATCAGTGGATATGGACCAATCGAACAAATGCTTGGCAAAATCTGATGTATACCATCTCTGTTAATCTTGCTGGATATGATGGTGTCTTTTATTACTTTGGTGAAGGCACAGTCTGTAACTATGATGGAAATGTAATCCAACAAGGGCATCGTAATCCTTGGGAAATTGTTACGGCAGAGCTGTTCCCTAAACTCGTAGACAAAGCAAGAGAAAATTGGGCATTAGAAAATAATGTATTTAACCTTGGTTGTCGCGGCTACGTAGGTAAGCCTGGTGGTGGAACAGATAATTACCTGTCATGGGTTGCTGATCTTGCGGAAGGTAAATATAAGTTGCCCTGGGATGATAAAATTCAAATCAAGGATGGGTGGAAATATTATCCAGACGGTGTGAAATTAGGACCAATGCCAAAAGAAATTTCAAAAGCGGCATAAAGTACTATTTCATCTGTTGTAGTCGAATGGGCTTATTAATTGCAAGCCCATTCGAATTACTTGGTAATTTCTTAGACTAAATTTCAAACAAGAACTACGCATTTAAAAGGCTCCATTAACATAGAACTAATACAGACATTTTAATAAACAATAGAAAATAGTGAGCTGATCTTTTATTAAAATCTATGGGAATATATATAAAGAATAATAAAACAGAGAGTCCCTTGCATATAATCGAAATAGTTAATGACAATTGGGACTTAGATAGTCAACTGCAATCACTTGAGAATTGGTTTTGCAAAAATGCCGATCATAATTTTTATGATGGCGAATGGATTGCAGATGTTGGGTTTGAACCTAGAGCAGATGTTTCTGTTGCTGGCTACACTATAAGCGTAGAGCTTATGAAACATCTCGCAGAAAATAACATTACACTCTGGTTATCTGATTACAGAGGTGTCTAGCCTAATTTTATAATAATAATATTTCGATTACGTTTTTTTCCTGACTTCAGTCTCAGCTTGTTTAAACCAGCTGATAACGGCCTTCCAATGTGAGTCTCCATAGAGTTTTCGAAAACGTTTAGTCTCCTCTTTATCTTCGTCTTGCCATATAGCGAGGCGCTTCGAAATGAATGCAGGTGTAAGAGGTATGCCGCAATCGACAGTGATGCAATGTCGCCATTCTTCGTAATTCTGTGGCAATGAAGTAGACATCATTTGATGACAGCTCTATTTAGTAAGATGTAACTAACCGCAGGGTGATAAAACTCTGATAGTCTTATACTCAGCAAAATAAAGTGTTATATTATAACATAATTTAACTAGATTCAGAGTGAATTTCTAGTTTATAAACCAATTGCATTAGATAAATTAGTTCATAAATGATTACAGAAAATAGATTACCTGTAACTGTGTTGTCTGGATTTCTAGGCGCAGGAAAAACTACAGTCTTAAGTCATATCTTAAATAATCGAGAAGGTAAAAAAGTTGCCGTGATCGTAAATGATATGAGTGAAATTAATATAGATTCATCAATTTTAAAGCATGAAGTCACGCTTAATCACAGCGAAGAAAAGCTGGTTGAAATGAGCAATGGTTGTATTTGTTGTACCCTTCGTGAAGATTTGTTAGTTGAAGTGAATAAACTCGCTCAAGATGGTCGTTTTGACTATTTAGTAATTGAATCAACTGGTATCTCGGAACCTCTACCAGTGGCAGAAACATTCACCTTTGCGGATGAAGAAGGTGTTTCATTATCAGATGTGGCTTCATTAGACACGATGGTTACAGTTGTTGATGCTGTTAATTTCATGAAGGATTATGAAGAAGCGCAATCATTAAAAGAAACAGGTGAATCTTTAGGCGATGAGGATGAACGAAACGTCTCAGATTTACTGGTAGATCAAGTTGAATTCGCTGATGTAATTTTGATTAGCAAAACTGATTTGGTTAAATCTTCTGACATTGATCGTTTAATTGCCATTCTTAAAGCGTTAAACACCAGAGCGCGCATCATCCCAATTACAAACGGAAAAATAAAAATTGATGAAGTATTAAATACAGGCTTATTTGATTTTGCACAAGCGCAACAGTCACCTGGTTGGCTTAAAGAGATGCGTGGTGAGCACGTACCAGAGACTGAAGAATATGGCATCAGTAGTTTTAGTTATGTTGCCAGACGACCCTTTAAGCCTGAAAAGTTTTATCAATTTCTTCATAGCACAGAAGACTATGGCAAATTGATTCGTTCAAAAGGATACTTTTGGTTAGCAACACGACCTGCGTTTGCAGGTCAATGGAGCCAGGCTGGCGGTATTGCTGAATATGGATTTGCAGGCATGTTTTGGAAAGCAGTACCAAAAGAAAATTGGCCTACAGATCAGGATTATTTAGATTCGATTGCGGAAAATTGGGTAGAGCCGTTTGGAGATATGCGTCAAGAGTTGGTATTTATTGGCCAAAACTTAGATCAAGATAGCATGACAAAGGCATTAGATGATTGTCTGTTAAGTGAAGATGAAGTGCTAAAAGGCAAACAGCACTGGGCAACATTAAAAGACCCCTTTCCTGAATGGAAGAATAATATATGAGTGTTGTGACCCCGATCCGTTTAAACAAACGAGAGCAACTTAAGTCTCGTCAACTGGCAGTCAATGATCACCCCTCTATATTTGCTGATATTTATAAGGAAGATATCAATATTGCGATTTGGCAGCGAGAGTTATCGGTTGACATAAAAAATTGTACTCACGACTTACTTCAGACGCATAGTAATTATCAAACAAGTCTAATTGCAACGCCTGATACCGTTTTAAATAAACTGATCGAATCTGAAAGTGAACTTAATAATGCCCATGCGCTATGTAAAGACATAGCTGAACTAGTAGAAATGTTTTGTGTTTTGTTTGGGCTTGAAGAAGCGGGTTTACGATTAACGACGCTAGACCGTGCAATGTGCCCGCGGTTTCATGTGGATTGGGTGCCATGCCGTTTGATTTGTACTTACCATGGTGTCGCTTCTGAATGGTTACCGCATGAAACGGTAGATCGAAACAAACTTGGACAAGCTAATAATGGTCTGGCAGATGAAGACTCAGGGCTTTACAACAACAAAGGAAATATCAAACAATTACGAGCTGGATATGTTGCTATGCTAAAAGGTGAGCGTTGGGATGGTAATGCAGGTGCAGGTTTAGTTCACCGTTCGCCGCAAGTACCTTCTGGGGAAAACCGTCTACTATTAACTCTTGATTTTATCAGCTAGAAATATATTCGCTCACGGCTTTCGTCCATAAATAAGCTTCTACATTTTATAAGAGTTAAGTAACAGACGTTCGTTACTTTTTTAGCTAATTACTTAATCTTTGCTTCTTTATACATGACATGCTTACGTACGACTGGATCATATTTTTTGATTTCCAGTTTCTCTGTCATGGTGCGTTTGTTTTTGCTGGTAGTGTAGTAGTGGCCAGTGCCAGCGCTGGAGACGAGTTTGATTTTTTCGCGAACTGATTTTGCCATGGTCTTGTTCCTTAAACCTTGTGCCCACGTTTACGTACATCGGCTAGGACTTCATCAATGCCTAGTTTGTCTATGATGCGCATCCCTTTAGTAGAAACACGCAGCTTCACCCACTTATTCTCACTCTCCACCCAAAAACGGTGAGATTGAATATTGGGCATAAAACGACGACGTGTTTTATTATGGGCGTGAGAAACATTGTTACCTGCTTTAGGTCTTTTTCCCGTAACCTGACATACGCGAGACATATTATTTTCTCTAAATCCTTTCAATTAGGGCGCGTGAAGATAACAGAATCATCATAGTCGCTCAAGCCAGGCAAGCCTGTAAGGTACGAGAAACCTAGATTCTATCTACAAATACCCAAAAACACGTATAGTTAAGTTATGGACACAATTTTTCTACGGGATTTAGAGGTTGATGCCACCATTGGCATCTTTGAATGGGAAAAACGCATCAAGCAAAAAGTGCGTATTGACCTGGAGATGGCCGCTGATATCGCCAAGGCTGCTGCTAGTGATTCCATTGAAGACACGCTTGATTATAAGGCAATATCAAAGCGCGTTATTCAGTTTGTCGAAGATAGCAGCTATGAGCTCATCGAAACACTCATTGAGAAGATCGCCGAGATATTACTACAAGAATTTAATATTCCATGGGTGCGAGTCAGACTGAGTAAACCGGGTGCAGTGCGTGGTTCTAGAGATGTCGGCATTGTGATAGAGCGTGGCACACGCTCAGATAAATGAGATAAAGCATGGCGCGTGTCTATATCAGCATCGGTAGCAATATCGATAAACAAGATAATATTGTTTCATCTGTGCAAACACTACGCGACCATTTTGGCGACCTTAGTATTTCTAATGTATATGAAACCAAAGCCGTGGGTTTTGAGGGTGAAGATTTTCATAATCTTGTGGTGGGTTTAGACACAGACGAAGCACCACTTGAAATAAGTCGA
>JBCCEI010000052.1:0-12886 GCA_039030355.1 Pseudomonadota bacterium
GGCAACCTCACCTTGGGGTGTGAATGTGACACGTATTGAAATTAAAGACATTGCGCCACCGCAAGATTTGGTGGATTCAATGGCAAGGCAAATGAAAGCCGAACGTGATAAGCGTGCAGAAATTTTAACCTCTGAAGGTGTAAAGCAATCAGAAATTTTACGAGCAGAAGGTGAAAAACAGTCTGCAATTTTGGATGCGGACGGCAGACTTGAGGCTGCTAAACGCGATGCTGCAGCACGTGAGGCTTTAGCAAAAGCCGAGGCCAACGCAACGGCGATGGTTTCAGAAGCAATTGCTAAAGGTGATATACAAGCAGTAAATTATTTCGTGGCGACAAAGTATGTAGATGCTTTGAATACCATTGGTTCTGCTGAAAATCAGAAGATCATCATGTTGCCATTAGAGGCATCAAGTTTGATAGGTTCAATAGCGGGTATTAGCGAAATAGCTAAATCAGCTTTGTCAAAGGATAGCGCGTAATTAATATTTCTTAACTGGAGATATATAGATGAATGAATTAGTTACTAACTTACAGTACTGGCACTGGTGGGTGTTAGGTATTGTTTGCTTGACGCTTGAGATATTTGCACCTGGTGCAGTATTTATTTGGTTCAGTGTATCTGCTGCTGTATTGGGCTTTATTTTATTGTTTATCCCAGACCTTAGTTGGCAGTGGCAAATCGCGATATTTGGTGTCTTATCTTTGTTAACGATCATAGGATGGAGGCAATATCGTATTAAAGTGCCAGAGGCTGATGTGCATCCAACCTTGAATAAGCGCGGAGAGGAGCTAGTTGGGCGCGTATTCACATTGACAGCACCCATCACAAACAATTATGGGAAGATCAATGTCGATGACACCATGTGGAAAGTATATGGTACGGACTGCGATGCTGGCCAAAAAGTAAAGGTCACTTCTTTAAACGGAACCGTATTAAACGTCGATCACGTTTGATCATGAAATTAGAGTGCATCCATTATGTGATGCACTCTTAATTTCTTCTCTCAAAGAATTATTTCAGGTCCTATTACTGCAAGATATTTTCATAACTTTAAAATGATGAGTATCAATAAGTTAATTGCAAAACTAGATATATTCTAACAATCCCCTAAATTTAATATTCAGCCTGCAATTTGTAATGTTCTGAATTTAAATTGTTTTTATTATGTAAATTTTCGTTTTACCGTTCATAGGTAAAAAATACCCATCCGTCGTTACAGCAAGTTAATTTCATTTGTTTGCCTTCAGAATTCGATCTTGGAGTTTGGAACAATGAAGCGGCGAATATGTCAGCTTAATAGTTACTAGGACGGTGACTATTAGAACTATGACCTTGCCGTAACTATCGAATAATAGTTATGAATCATGCAGCGCTAAATGCATGATTTCGGTAGTTACAATCCATCACGTTTCGTTCTTTCTCATTCCATTAAGCAGTCAACTAATGGCTGTCGATAAGTATTCGTATTTGTGTCGAGAACAAAGGCGAAATGAACTTAATCGAGATAAAAGTTTTAAATACGAGAGGTGCGAAAATGCATTTAAGTAGACAAAAAATAATTAACGCATGCAGTGCGTTTATCTTTTTACTAAGTATTGCAAGTGTATCGGTATCTATTGCAGGACCGCGTGAGCAGGCTAAGAGAATGCATGACCGCTTAACAGGTGTGCCTCCAACAGAGGAAGTATTAACACAAATGGCGGGTATGTTGCCAGGTAACCCTGTTGGTGCAGCCCAGATTGCAATGCTAAATCCGTCTTTCATTAACACGACAATTAAAGATTGGGCAACGCCATGGTTCAATCGCGATCAATCTGTATATCGTGATTTGAATGATTCGGTTGCAACTGTAATGGGTTTCGTTCGTGACGATGTACCATTTGATCAAATTCTATATGCAGACCGAGTATACATAGGCTCTGCTGCAGCTACAGATGAGCCTTATTCAGTAAATAACAATGATCACTATGAAGATCTTCAAAATGACAGAGTTAATTTTAGTGATCCTGCAATTTTAGTTTCATCTACACAGTCTGCGTTAAATCCTCAATTAGGTGCAGGGCAGACTGCTGGAGTAATGACAACTCGTGGTTATGCAGAAGCGTACTTAATAGCAGGCACAAACAGAGCGGCAGTGCGTTTTGCTACTTTAAATTTTATGTGTATGGATATGGAAGCATTTCGAGATAAGACCGCTTATCCAAATCGTGTAAGACAAGATGTAGATCGCTCACCTGGCGGCGATAGCAAAATTTTCATGAATGATTGTTTAACTTGCCATGCTGGACTAGATGGACTTGCTGGTGCATTCGCATATTACGATTATGCTGAGATCGTTGAAGATGAAGGTGAACAACTTGTTTATACAGGTGGCCAAGTTCAACCGAAATATGTGCGTGACGCAGGTGTCTTTCGTATGGGTTATGAAACACAAGATGATTCATGGGCCAACTACTGGCGTTCTGGTCAAAACAGTTGGGTAGGCTGGAATGCTGCAGGTGGTGGTATTGGCAGTGGTGCTAAATCAATGGGCATGGAGCTTGCGCAATCGCGTCAGTTTTCAGAATGCCAAGTCACCAAGGCATTTGAAAAAGTATGTCATCGCAGCCCTAACGGAGAAGCGGATATGACCGCTGTACGCAACATTGCAACAATTTTTGAAGCGAATAACCGCAGCATGAAGCGAGTCTTTGCTGAGACGGCTGCTTATTGCATGGGTCAATGATCGTGTTGCCCCACAAATTAAGTATGCCAATTAGGAGAAATGTTATGAGTCAGAATAAGTATTCATTTGAACATAGCAGCACTGATGTGCAATCTAAACGTAGTTTTGTACTGCATATGATTTGTATAATCATGCTAGCAATTATATTGACCGCATGTGGTGGCGGCGGCGGGGGCTCCGATTCAGGTGGCCAGCCTAGCGCATCAACGGGCGGTAGCGGTAATGGCAATGGTGGAAATAATGACATGGGTGATACTACGCCAATTGATCCAGGTAATGGTAACAACAACCCACCTCAAGTAGATGAGCAAGCATTGTTTGCTGCAACACTCCATCCAGTCATTTCAAATACGGCGTATACATGTGCAGCGCTTTGTCACAATGGGACTAATGCTCAAGCAATCCCATTTGCTGTTGCTGATGTGGCTAGTTCTTATGCCATTGTTAGTGGACAAGGAATTGTCAATTTAGCTTCTCCTGATCAGTCATCGATATATAGACGACCTTTGCCTCTAGGAATGGGCGGAGATGGTCATAACTGTGGCGTTCAATGTGAAGAAATCTCATCTAACATTCTTACAGCTATCCAAAGTTGGGCCGCGCAGTCTGCTAATGCAGGTGGTGGAAACAATAACGGTAATATAGTGGCTAGTGCGACAACTAACTTTTCACAATTAGTGAATGGAAGTGTACCTCGTGCAGATGCAAATCAAATAACATTATTTAGTTTTTCTGAAGGTGCGGGTGATACAACAGTTGGTACAAGTAATGTTGGTGCCGATATGATTCTTAACCTTGAAGGTACAGAATGGGTTGCAGAAGGCGGGCTAAGAAATATCGATGGAAAAGCACAAGCGTCACTTGCAGATAGCCAAAAGTTATTTAATTTACTATCTGGCGGTAATCAATTTAGTGTCGAGGCTTGGGTAATTCCAGAGGCGCTAAATCAAACAGGACCCGCGCGAATTGTTTCATACTCAATCAATACAGGAAGACGTAACTTCACTTTAGGTCAAACCAATACACAATACATAGCACGTATACAAACATTGGAAACAGGCCCTAATGGAAATAATCCTGAATTAAGTACTGGTAATGACGTGCTGAATACAGAACTTACTCATGTAGTTATGACGTACGACAATATGGCGGGTGGACGCAAGCTATATGTGAATGGTCAGTTAGCCGCAGAGGAAGCGATTGCAGCAGATATGCTCAATTGGCAAGATGATAATTTATTTATCTTAGGTAACGAAGCAACCAATAATCGTTTGTGGAGAGGAATCTACAAAATGGTTGCTATCCACAATACTGCATTAAATGGCGCACAAGTTGCACAAAACTTTGAAGCAGGCTCAGATAGTGCCGTTACATCATTACGTTTTGATGTCGCAAATGTACTTGGTGTACCTGGATACATAGAAATGCAGGCATATGAGTTAGACCCTGATGCATATGTATTTGCACGGCCAACACTTGTAACTGATGCAACAGGTGTTCGAGTTAAGAACATGCGTATTGCAGTGAACAATAATGTTCCAGTTGCCATGCAAGTATTCCGTCGCGTAGACATGATGGTGGACCAATCAGGCCAAGAAATATCGCCTCTAGGTGCACTAATTCCATCTGAACTTGGAATGGCAGGCGACCAACTTAGTCTTCAGTTTGAGGTGCTTGGCGGTCAAACAGGTTCTGCAGAATCAATCTCTGGACCAGCTCAACCGATCGATCCACCAGATGTGTCGGAACCAGATGTAGGTGTGCGTACTTTCTCGCAAGTGCATGACACGTTTGCAGCAATCACTGGAATCAGTCAGCGTGATCGAGATGTTAGTGATCGTTACAACGATATTCGTGATCAGTTACCTCCAACTGCCAATGCGCTAGGATTTGGTGGAGCACAACAGATTGCAATTCAACGTTTAGCAACAACTTATTGTGGTGAAATCACTAACAACAATGGTCGTTGCAGAAACTTCTTTAATGACAATAACTGTGCAATTGCTGCTGGCGAGAAAGACGCGATCGCAGGCACAGTTATCGATAAAACTGCGGGTGTGAATTTGTTAAATCAGCCTGATCGTGCCGCATCTATCGCTGCACTAGTAGGCATCATGGATGCTGAAAACTGTGCAAATGGATGTAACGGTGCTGCAGGTAGACAAGTACTACAAGCAGTGTGTGCCGCCGGTTTAGCCAGCAGTACAGTAACAATTAACTAATAGGCTAGTGAGGTATAAAACAATGACGAAATACAGAGAGCAAAGTCGACGCGCAGAAGAGGCACATCGCCGCTTTGAAAAGCGTATCGAGGAATCATGCCGACGTACCGGTCATGGTAGACCTGTCACCCGCAGAGAGTTTCTTGGAAGAGGACTGATCGCAGGCACTAGTACAGTGTTACTACCAAGTTTAGGTGCAATGGTGAATCGTGCGCATGCATGTGAAATCAGTGCAGACGACGGTTTACTTGGCGCAGGTAAAATCCCATTCCTTGGTATTGATATGGGCGGTGGTGCAAACATTGCAGGTTCAAATATCATGGTTGGTGGAGCAGGGGGTCAAACAGATTTCTTACCCACTGATGCATACGAAACGTTAGGTTTGCCTGCTGCAATTGATCCTAGCAGTGTTGGCGTAAACACTGATTTTGGTATTGCAATGCATCCAAACAGCGCTTTATTGCGAGGTATGTTAGATAAAACGACTGCTGCAACACGTGCAAATGCAAATGCAACAGTAATTCCTGCCCGATCAGAAAACGATACTGGTAATAATCCGCATAACCCTATGTATGGGATTGCGCGTACCGGAGCACGTGGAGAATTTGTTGTATCAACAGGGACACGTAACTCAGAATCAGGCGGTCGTTCGAGATGTCCTGATTACATGGTTTCTGCCGAATTTGGTCCAACGCGTGTGAGTAATCGAAATGAAGCGATTGGACTGAGTGGTGGCGAAGCAGATGGTTTCCCTAGTGCAAGTGTTGCGCAAGCTACACAAATCCTTACGCAGCTTAAACTAGGCTTAGTAAACGAAGAAACAGCTACCGAAGAATTGATCCAATGTGGTTATGACCAAAGTCTTGCGACGTTTAACTCGCCAATTCTACCTTCGGATTTAGATCCAGAGGTCGATGCAGACTTGCTGAATATATTCCCTAACGGTGAAATCAGCAATGATGGTGATTTCCGTAAAGCTGCTGCAACAATGAAAGTAGTTGTTAATGGTTTTGGTGGTTTAGGCACCATGGAATTCGGTGGTCGAGATTACCACCAAGATCCACGCCCAGAGACGGATGCTAAAGACTTTAAGATAGGTCAAATCATTGGTGCATCGATGGAGTATGCGAGATTGAGAAATCAACCTCTAATGATTTATCTATTTAGTGATGGCGCTGTAGTTGCTGATCGAAATAACCCTGAAGATGACGGTAACGGAACCACAAAATTCCGCTGGCGTTCGGATAATTCACAAAGATCGGCAAGTGCAATTTTTGTTTACAGCCCACTAGTTGCTTCTGCGAACATTATGCGTAATGGAGCCGCCTCACAGCAGCTTGGTTTCTATAAATCAGATGGAACAATCGAAACGGGATCTAGCCCATACGCAAATAGTGTGGTAACACTGGCTGAAGTTGTTGTGTTGAATTACTTAGCATTACACGGTGATGCAGGTAGCTTTGGTGCAGCATTAGGCAATCCAACCTTAGGTGCTAACCCTGGTATGGAGCACATTGCGTTCAATCAAATTACTGCATAATCAATAGCATAGGCTATTCAATAAGGAACGGGATGGTTTTTAACCATCCCGTTTTTTTATGACCGGTGGGTTTTATGCGATGAGTGTAATGACTTTATTCAATTGACCTAGGACAATACAAATACAGTTAATCATCTAATCAAACTCAGTTGAGCGCTACACAAGCCACAAAGAACCAATACAATTCTGTTGATAAAGATCGATTTCTACTCGATATTCTAATTTGTCCGGCTTGTAGTAATTCAAATTCTACTCTCGTAATAGATAGTGGTTCTGCATCATGCACGCAATGTGGAAGTCATTTTCCAATATTTAAATGTGCAGACAAAGAGATTCCTTGGCTATATAAGGAGCCAGAATCGCAAGTGTATGAATGGCAAGCGCGACTTAAAGGTTTTATGCATATAAACGAGCTTGAGCAGCAGCACTTAAAAGAAGGGCTCAAAGATAAACGTTTAAGCAAAACCGGTCAAAAACGAATTCGAAAGTTATTTGATTCAAAAAAGCAACAACGTGAGCAAGTTTTATCTTTATTAGCGCCATTTAATTTGCAAAATTCAGAGAGTGTATCAATTAATCTTGTTGGGAAGATACAAAATAACACACCTAGGGTTCAAGGCCTTACGAGCTACTATGACAATATATTTAGAGATTGGTCATGGAGTAATTACGAAAACCAGCAAATGTTAGACGCAATTAATCGTGTATATGATGCACATAACTCAATCGGTAAAATATTAACAATTGGTTCAGGTGCAGGCAGACTTTCATATGATATTCACAAAAAATATTCTGCAGACTACTCACTATTGCTGGACATCAATCCTCTTTTAATGTCCGCTGCATGCAATGCAATTCAAGGTAATTGTTTCGACTTAAATGAATTTCCAATTGCGCCATTAAATAAACAAACTTTTTATGCGACACAGAGCTGTGGTGCACCGCTTGCCATTAAAGAAAATATTGATTACCTTTTTGCAGATGGAATGAATCCACCTGTGAATGAGGGTGCCTTCGATACAGTTCTAACACCTTGGTTGTTGGATATCATTCCGCAAAATTTAAGAGACTATATACCGCGCATTAACCGCTGCATTCGGGAAGGCGGCATTTGGCTTAATACAGGATCACTTGCATTTTTTCATAAACAAGCCTCATGGTGTTATAGCGAAGAAGAGGTCATCGAGTTGATAGAAAAAAATGGCTTTGAGTTAATTGCTGCAAACCGCAACACCATTAGCTATTTGAAATCACCATTAAGCGCTCATGGTCGCACGGAAGATGTTTTTTCATTTTGCGCGCGAAAAATTAAAAACGTAGTACAACCTAAAAAATATGAATACCTCCCAACATGGATTCGAAATACAACTGAATCTATACCAAAGCAACTTAATTATGAAATTGGTTCGTCAAAGCATCTGCTCCAGGCTCAGGTTTTTGGCGCTATAGATGGTAATAGAAGTATTGAACAAATTGGAGGTTTAGTAGCCAAACAATATAACCTAGAGGTCACTGAATCTATAACCGCCGTAAGACAAATCATGATAGATTCATTTGAAGAACACTAACTCTATTCACAATTACAGGATAAGAAATGAAAATATTCATTGCGATCGCGTTACTAATCACAAGTATGGCTGCTGTGGCAGATTCGTTTGATGATGATTTAAAAAAATTGTTTGAATTAACAGGAGTAAAGAATAATTATGCAGGACTAAACAATGTGATTATCAATCAGATGCAAGTAGGATTCTTTCAAGCAGCTGATCAAAATATAAATGGCGATTCATTATCGGAGGAGCAAAAACAACAAGTTGGAGAAATGTTGAAAACTCGCTTTGCCGAAATGATAAAGGGCTATCAAACCTACATCTCAGAGAAGATGCCATATGAACAAGTTGAACAGGGAATTTATATGCCACTTTATAAAGAAACTTATACACATGATGAAGTTAAAGAGCTAATTACTTTTTACAATTCACCAGTTGGTAAAAAGACCATTGAATTTTCACAAAAAATTCCAGAGCAAGCTGCAAAAAAATCTGCAGAGAAGTACGACTCATTAATTACAGAGTATGTAAAACAACAAATTGATGAAAATATTGAGCTAGTAAAAAAAGAAATGTCTGATAGTGGGATCAACTAGTCAGAAGGATTACCCCTAGCGGCAGGACAGTAGCCTAGTGAACAGCGAAATCGGTAAAAAAATGATTTTTCATATTTTGCTAAATGTTCGTCAATTTCACGTTTAGCAAATGAAATTGCAGCTTCAGCAGCACTTCCAGGCGACTGGTACAAGCCAGGACCTTTAACGATACATTCTTTACCATCTTTTTCGCCATGGACAGAATATTCGTACCACGTACCATCCTCTTCAACTTGCTTATTGGACACTTTTACAAGCGCTTTGCATGTGTAACCTTTATGTGTAAATTTTGGATACTCTTCCATAAATGTGTCTGCCTTTTACCCCAATATTGGTTAGAGTTAGATCATAATTATACAATAACGCATAGAAGCATCATAAATACATTTCGACTATCTAGACTCTATTATAATCATCCTATCAAAGCTTTTGTGTAAGAGCAGTTTGTAGTAGATCTTTAATCTGATTAACGAACCTGGAGTAGACTGGCTTGCTTATTAGCGCTCTAAGAGTGTTGGGTGAATTGAGTTACGTGTTATATAAATTTGCATGATAGTCTAGCTTAGGAAAATGCAAGTTTGCACCACTATGCGATATTTAATTTATATGTAGTATCCATACGTAAGTGTGGTGGAGGCGGCGGGAATCGAACCCGCGTCCGCAAATTCTCTGCCTTTGGTACTACATGCTTAGTCGCTCTTTAACTTAACCGTTACACTCCCAAACGACAGGGCATATAGCGGGGAGCCTGGATTAGTTTTAATGGATTCGCTCCAGACAGACTTCACCACGAGCTTACTAAGGTTACGCCCGAGTCAGAACCGTAAGCTGAACTGGTCGGACGGCAATAGACTGGTTTTTAAGCAGCTAGAGCGTAGTTGTCATCGTTTGCAACTATAAATTTGCAGCATTATTTACGAGGCTAGCTAACATCCTCGGCATGCACCTCCAGTTTCGCAATCCACGTCGAAACCGAGTCGCCCCCATAGGTTAATATGAGTGATTCGATGAATATATAACTATACTATATATAAGTATCAAACTTTGTTGATAAAACGCACGGTCTATATATTGGACCGGCCTTTTTCGATATGATTCCCGCCATTCTAGTACTGTTATTACCAAAAGGCGTTCGATTTAAATGTTGATCATTCAAGGAGATCAAGCGTTATCTCAATTTAGAATTCAGAATCTTCAACGCCTTATTCAAAAAATCACTCCTAATGTATCGAACATATCTGCTACTTATGTGCATTTTGTTCATACAAATGCTGAGCTGAATAAAATTGCTCTCGCGAAACTAAACTCACTGTTATCGAAACCCACATCGTTATCAAATGAATTAGCGTGCGAATTTAGTATCCTTGTAACGCCACGCTTTGGAACAATCTCGCCTTGGTCTTCTAAAGCTACAGATATTGCTCACAATTGCGGATTAAAAGAAGTAAATCGGATTGAACGAGGTATCTGGTATCAATTTGAATTATCAAATTCGCTTACAAACAAAGTAAAAGAAAATTTGAGTACTGCTTTTCATGACCGTATGACCGAGTCGGTTTCATTTTCTGTTGATGAAGGTCAAAAACTATTTGTTGAAGAAACTAAGCGTGAGCTTTTGCAAATCTCGTTAGATGGAAATGCCAAAGAGAAACTGTTTAAAGCAAACCAGGAAATGGGGTTAGCGCTTGCGGAAGATGAAATTGAATATTTAATAGAAAAATATAGTCAGCTAAGACGATCACCAACTGACGTCGAGTTAATGATGTTTGCGCAAGCAAATTCAGAACATTGCAGGCATAAAATTTTTAATGCGAGCTGGGAGATTGATGGTCAGATTAAAAATCAAAGCTTATTTGGCATGATAAAAAATACTTACAAACATTCGCCTGAAAATATTTTGTCTGCTTATAGCGATAACGCTGCGGTAATAAAAGGGCATACTGCAACACGATTTCAGGCCAATGCTTATAGTCACCAATATCAGTTTGAACAAGAAAATGTGCACATCTTGATGAAAGTGGAAACGCATAATCATCCCACCGCAATTTCACCCTTCCCAGGAGCGGCAACCGGCCCAGGTGGAGAAATACGAGACGAAGGTGCTGTAGGCCGTGGTGGAAAACCTAAAGCGGGTCTTTGTGGGTTTTCTGTTTCAAATTTACAGCTACCTGGAAAAGTACAACCATGGGAAATTAAATATGGCAAACCGAGCCGAATTGTAAGCGCACTAGATATTATGATTGAGGGTCCTATCGGCGCGGCATCATTTAACAATGAGTTTGGCCGACCAAATATCTTGGGTTATTTTCGAACGTTTGAATTAGATGTTTCTAAGCAAAAAGATAACAGCGATGTGCGCGGTTACCATAAGCCAATCATGATCGCCGGGGGTTTAGGTAATGTGCGTGATGAGCATGTTTTAAAAGAGAAATTCCCAAGTGACACACCCATAATTGTGTTAGGCGGACCTGCAATGTTGATCGGATTGGGTGGTGGTGCAGCGTCTTCTATGGCAAGCGGTACAAGTACAGAAGATTTAGACTTTGCATCGGTGCAGCGTGGTAATGCAGAAATGCAACGCCGTTGCCAAGAAGTAATTGAGCAATGTGTAGTGCAAGGCGATAAGAGTCCAATTATCTCAATTCACGATGTAGGAGCAGGTGGATTATCTAATGCTATTCCAGAGCTCATACATGATGCTGAACTTGGTGGTCATTTTGAAATCAGAAATATCCCCAATGCTGAACCAGGAATGTCTCCCAAGGAAATTTGGTGTAATGAAGCGCAAGAGCGTTATGTTATTGCAGTAGATAAATACAAATTAGAAGAATTTGAAGAAGTATGTAAGCGAGAACGTTGCCCTTATGCAGTGCTTGGAGTGAGCACAGCGGAAAAATTTCTCAAGCTTTCTGATATTGAGTTTGATAATTATCCTATTGACGTACCAATGGATGTTTTGCTCGGCAAAACCCCAAAAATGGAAAGATTAGTGAATTCTGAATCTCAATATGTTCACGAATTCAACACTAATGCTATTAACGTTGAAGACGCTATTGAGCGAGTACTTCAATTACCCACAGTCGCTTCAAAAAGTTTTTTAATAACTATCGGTGATCGTACCGTAACAGGCATGGTTGCACGTGACCAATTTGTTGGGCCTTGGCAAATCCCTGTATCTGACGTAGCTGTTACGTGTAGTGATTATAAAAATAATACCGGTGAAGCTATGTCGATGGGTGAGCGTACACCTGTTGCCTTAATTTCAGGCCCCGCTTCTGCACGCATGGCAATCGGTGAAGCGATTACAAATATTTTAGCTTCAGATGTAAAACAATTGTCGGACATACGACTATCCGCTAATTGGATGGCGCCCGCCGGCCATGCAGGCGAAGATGCGAATTTATTTGCCACGGTTCAGGCTGTTGGCAAAGAACTTTGTCCCGCACTGGGTGTAGCAATCCCTGTAGGGAAAGATTCGTTATCAATGAAAAGCCATTGGAATGACGAAAATAATAATGAAAGGAAATCTGTCACTGCGCCATTATCACTAATCATATCTGCATTTTCTCCTGTAATAGATGTACGTAAAACGTTAACGCCTGTTCTGAATACAGAACTTGAAGATTCAGCATTATTGCTTTTTGACTTAGGGGCGAAACAAAACCGACTTGGGGGTTCATCTTTAGCTCAAGTTTATTCACAGATTGGAGATCAATCTGCTGATCTTGATGACGCGAAATTACTTCAAAATTTCTTTGCATTCATCACTGAACTTAAGTCAAAAAAATTAATTCATGCGTACCATGATCGTTCCGATGGAGGGTTGTTTGCATGTATTTGTGAAATGAGTTTTGCAAGTCATACAGGCATTGATCTATTTTTGGATCACTTAGGGAACGATTCCATTGCAAGTTTATTTTCTGAGGAACTTGGTGCAGTAATTCAAATTAGTACAGCAAATTCTGAAATTGTTAAAAATATTGTTCGCAAACATGCTTTAGCTGATAACACTCATGAAATAGCAAAACCAAATGATGAGCATGTAATCAAAGTACATCAAAGTACAAAAATCCTCTACGAAGCGCATTGGAGAGATTTATTAATGTTATGGATGAGTACAAGTCACACCATTCAGTCTCTGCGCGATAATCCTAAATGTGCAGACGAAGAATTAGCGAGTATCACGGACACTCAAAATCCAGGGTTAAGCGCTCACGTTACATTTGATATTAATGAAGATATCACTGCAC
>JBCCEI010000053.1:0-12573 GCA_039030355.1 Pseudomonadota bacterium
AAAAACCTGCAGATGTAAGCGGTAAACAAATAGCAGGCAACTTGGTAGAAATAACTACGCCCATGGGTGAGATGTGTGTTAAACCACAAATCACTGGTATGCATGCGGTACTCAATATACTCGCAGCGACTGCGGTAGGTTTGGCAATTGGAGTGGATTTAGAGGACATCAAAACTGGAATTGAAAATACACAAGTTGTACAGGGCCGTTTAATGCGCGTTACAGGATTGGCGGGCGCAACTGTGTTAGATGACACTTACAACGCAAACCCGGCCTCTTTGGCTGCAGCATTGGATGTGCAAGCGCAAGAGCCAGGTGAACACTGGCTTGTGTTGGGAGATATGGGTGAGTTGGGCGATGAAAGTGAGTTCATGCATAGCAAAGCAGGGGAGATTGCAAAACAATTTGGCGTACAGCGTTTATATGCCTATGGTGAACTAACAAAACATAGTGTTAAAGCTTTTGGTGTGGGTGCAAATCATTTTGCTAGCCACGCTGAAATTGTATCTGCATTGCAAGATGAATTAACAAAGGAGATTTGTGTGCTTGTAAAAGGCTCGCGTGCAATGCAGCTCGAAAAAATTGTAGAGGGTATTAAAAGTAATCAAGTTTTAGAAAATAAAAAACAAAATGGCCAATCAACCATAGACCAGAAAGAACATGCTGCTTAGTTTTTTTGAATATTTAGAACAATTTCATTCTGGTTTTAATGTGTTCCAGTACTTAACATTGCGTGCAATCTTAAGTGTGTTAACTGCGCTCACTATATGTTTCATTACCGGCCCTATCATGATTCGAAAATTGACTACATATAGTGTGAATCAGAATGTTAGAGATGATGGCCCTCAAACCCATCTCGCCAAAGCGGGCACGCCAACGATGGGAGGAGCTTTCCTATTGCTTGCTATTTTAGTTAGTGCATTGCTATGGAGTGACTTATCAAACCGTTATGTTTGGTTTGTGATTTTGACTACGTTTTTATTTGGATTGGTTGGTGCAATAGATGACATTAAAAAGTTGCTCAGTCGATCAAGCAAGGGGCTTACAGCTAAAAGCAAATACTTTTGGCAATCAGTTATAGGATTGGGTGCTGCGTTGCTGATATTTAATTTAGCAACATTGCCGGAAGAAACTAATTTATATGTGCCGTTTTTTAAAAATGTTGTTATTCCTCTTGGGGTTTTGTTTATACCGTTAACATATTTTGTAATTGTTGGTTCAAGCAATGCGGTAAATTTCACAGATGGCTTAGATGGCTTAGCGATTATGCCGGTTGTGATGGTAACTGGGGCGCTCGGTGTTTTTGCATATCTAAGCGGCAATATTAATTTTTCAAACTATCTAGTTATTCAGCATCTGCCTTTAAGTGGTGAGTTAGTAGTATTTTGCGGTGCAGTTGTTGGCGCTGGTTTGGGATTTCTCTGGTTCAACGCATATCCCGCACAAGTGTTTATGGGGGATGTGGGTGCATTGTCTCTAGGTGCTGCAATTGGTGTTTTAGCCGTTTTAGTGAGACAAGAAATAGTGTTAGTAATTATGGGTGGAGTTTTTGTTTTAGAGACCGTATCAGTGATCATGCAAGTCGTATCCTTTAAATTGACTGGCAAGAGAATTTTTCAAATGGCGCCTTTGCATCATCACTTTGAATTAAAAGGCTGGCCAGAACCTAGAGTTATTGTACGTTTTTGGATCATTACTGTGATTCTAGTATTAATTGGCTTGGCAACGTTAAAACTAAGATAAAAGTTGAATCATTGAAATGGGTCTTGCCTTAAAAAAAGAAATTGTGGAAAAAGAAACAGCCATTCCTAAAACGACCATAATTGGCCTAGGTGTGACTGGAATTTCAGTTGCACGTTATTTAACAAAAGAGGGTGTTAATTTTAAAATAGTCGACACTCGAGAAGCTCCTCCATTGCTAGCCGATTTTCAACAAGAATTTCCCAATATTGAAATTCAGCTTGGTGAACTATCTGCTTCTATCTTTGACGGTGTGGAGCAAATTATTGTGAGTCCTGGCGTCGATACTAGTCTACCGGCAATTCATGCAGCAGTAATCGGCAATCAATGTGAATGTATTGGTGATATCGAATTATTTGCCAGAAAATGTAAAAAACCCATTGTTTCTATTACCGGCTCAAATGGTAAAAGCACGGTTACAACTTTGTTAACAGAGATGGCAAAACATGCTGGGATACAAGCTTATTCAGGAGGGAACTTATCACCACCTGCATTAGATTTATTGGCGCATGATGATGCAGAATTAATTGTTCTTGAACTATCAAGTTTTCAGCTTGAATCAACGCATTCACTAAATCCAGTTGTAAGTGTGGTTTTAAATGTTTCAGATGATCATTTGGATCGTCATGGAGATATAGATAATTATGCGAGTATCAAAGCGCATATATATTCAGAAGCAAAAAATAGTGTGATTAATCGTGATGATGCATATGTTTCAAAGATGCCAACATCAGGCCAAGTTTTATCTTTTGGTCTAAGTAAGCCTAAAGACAATGAAAATGAATTTGGCATTATTGAAGACAAAGGAATTACGTTTTTGATGTTTGGCAAACAGCGCATACTGCCAGCGCATGAATTAGCTTTGCAAGGTGAGGCTGGAATATTGAACTCATTGGCAGCATTAGCTATTGGCCACAGTCTAGCGATACCGATGAAACACATGTTGAACACACTGAGGAGTTTTAAAGGTCTACCGCATCGATTAGCTTTTGTTACGGAGTTAGCTGGAGTGTCTTGGTTCAATGACTCTAAGGGAACGAATATAGGTGCAACCATCAGTTCTCTGCGGAGTTTGGAAAAAGATATTATCTTAATCGCTGGCGGCGTTTTTAAAGGTGGTGATCTTGAGCTTTTTAAGCAAGCTGTCATTGAGCATGTAAAGCAAGTCATATTGTTGGGGCAAGATGCAAAACTATTCTCAGAGGCATTAGAAAGTTCAGTCGCCATAGAGCATGCAAATTCTATGCAGCATGCTGTTGAAATCGCAAGGCAAAGTGCAATTGCAGGCGACAAAATCTTGTTATCTCCTGCCTGTGCAAGTTTTGATATGTATGCAAACTACATGCAGCGTGGCAATGATTTTGAAAACTGTGTAAACGGAATCAGCTCATGAGCATGGTTGCCCAAGTATCACGTAATAAATCCATGAGCATGGATATTCAAATTGCAAAGTATTGCGACCCAAGACTGATGTTTTCAGTGATTATGCTCCTTGGTATAGGTTTAGTGATGGTGGCTTCATCTTCTATAGAAATTGCCGACCGTGCCACAGGAGATCCACTATATTATTTCAAGCGCCAATTTGTTTTTGCATTGATGGGTATTAGTGCAGGGTTTGCATTAACTAAAATACGTTTGGCACATTGGGAAAATTCAGGCATGGCAATTTTGGTATTTATGGTGTTGTTGTTAATGCTTGTATTGATACCTGGGTTGGGTCGCACAGTTAATGGCAGTACACGTTGGTTGGCAATTGGGCCATTTAGTTTGCAAGTGTCAGAAGTTGTGAAACTTCTTCTAATCATTTATCTCGCAGGGTATGTGGTGAGGCAAGGTAAACAAATACGTGAATCATTTATTGGTTTTATAAAACCAATGTTGGTGTTAGTAGTGTTATTCACTTTTTTGTTATTGGAACCTGACTTTGGTGCAGCGATGGTGTTATTGATTACATCATTGGGTATGTTGTATTTAGCAGGTGTTAAATTTTGGAAATTTGGATTGTTATTACTTGCATCTGCAATATCGATGGGTTTTGTTGCAGTTGCATCCCCTTATCGTGTTGAACGTTTTACTGCATTTTTAAATCCCTGGTCAGATCCTTTTGGTTCGGGTTTTCAACTTACTCAATCATTAATTGCTATCGGTAGTGGTTCATGGTCTGGTTTGGGTTTAGGAGCAAGCGTACAGAAACTATTTTACTTGCCTGAGGCGCATACGGATTTTGTGTTTGCTGTTATTGCAGAAGAACTGGGTCTTATGGGCGCAACAATGGTTATCGTGCTTTTTATTCTCCTTATATATAGATGTTTTTCGATTGGCAAAATGGTTGACAAAAAAGGTATGAAGTTTGGTGCGCAAATCGCTTATGGCATTGGTATTTGGCTAGGATTACAGGCATTTATCAATATAGGTGTAAATACAGGCGTGTTGCCAACAAAGGGTTTAACGTTACCTTTTATTAGTTCTGGGGGGAGTAGTTTATTAGTGGTATGTGCTGCAATTGGCTTGATTACACGTGTCTATATGGAGGGTTATGCAAAGACATCACGCAGATGATGTTTTGTAACTACTATGAATAACACACGTTCTCCTGTAATGATTTTTGCTGGTGGTACTGGCGGACATGTGTTTCCTGCGTTAGCAGTGGCTAAGCAGATTGAGCAACAGTCCGTGCCTGTCATTTGGGTTGGTACCAAACGTGGAATAGAGGCGAGAGTCGTACCTAATGCAGGATTTAAAATTGAATGGATAGCTGTGAATGGATTACGTGGGAAAGGTGTTGCGACTTACCTATTGGCACCATTTAAGTTAGCCTTAACCAGTCTGCAAGTCACGTGGTTGCTTCTCAAGTATCGGCCTTGTGCGGTTTTGGGTATGGGGGGGTTCGTTGCTGGCCCAGGCGGATTAATTGCAGCGCTACTGCGCAAACCACTCATTATTCATGAGCAAAATGCAATTGCAGGCTTAACCAATCGAATTCTTGCACCGTTTGCTAAGCGAATTCTCACTGGCTTCCCGAGCACTTTTGTGCGTAAAAATGTTGAAGTACTTGGGAATCCGGTTCGCTCAGAAATTTCACAGATTCAGCGTGTGCAGAATATCGCTGACCCAAATGAAAGACCGCTTAACATTCTTATCTTTGGAGGCAGTTTAGGCGCTCAAGCATTAAATGACACTGCACCAATAGCGATGGCAAAGATCTTGCAAGAGTTGCCAGATGGGCAGAAGCCGAATATTTGGCATCAAGTTGGAGAAAATAAGAAAGATACCACACGAGAATTATATGCATCGAATAATGTTGAAGCGCGTATCGATGCTTTCATTGAGAACATGCAAGATGCTTATGCCTGGGCTGATTTAGTTGTATGCAGAGCGGGTGCGATTACAGTAGCAGAATTATCTATCGCTGGTATTGGTGCTGTATTTATACCCTATCCATATGCAGTTGATGATCATCAAACCGCAAATGCTACAGCGCTCGTGAATGCCGGTGCGGCAGTCATGATTGATGAGAAAAATTTAACAGCAACAGTACTTGCTAATGTGCTTAGCGATTTATTAAGTAACCGAACAAAGATTAAAGCGTTTGCAAAAGCGGCTGGTGCGTTTGCCAAACCCCATGCCGCTAAGGATGTTGCAAGAATTTGTTTGCAAGCATGTTTTGGTAAAGATGATGAAAACATCAAAATGATTGAAGATTTTTGATTATGACTTTCAATATTGGCCATTTTGCGACACGAAGAATCAAACAGGTACATTTTGTAGGTATCGGCGGTGCTGGTATGGGTGGTATTGCTGAAGTGATGGTGAATCTTGGTTATAAAGTTTGTGGATCTGACATGCAGATAAATGCTATGACAACTAAACTTTCTGAGCTGGGTGCAACAGTATTTCCTATGCATGCTGCAAATAATATTGAAGGCGCGGATGTAGTGGTAATGTCGAGTGCGGTTAGAGATGATAATCCGGAAATTACAGCTGCTCGTGAACAACGTATTCCAGTGGTGCCGCGTGCAGAAATGTTAGCGGAGCTTATGCGATTTCGATATGGAATTGCTATCGCTGGCACGCATGGCAAGACAACAACAACCAGTCTGGTTGCTTCGATTTTGGCTTCTGCAAACATGGACCCAACGTTTATCGTTGGCGGTAAAGTGAATAGTTTTGCCAGTCATTCAAAACTAGGTGCTGGTCAATACTTAGTTGCAGAAGCAGATGAAAGTGATGCTTCGTTTCTACATTTGCAGCCCATTATGTCAGTCGTGACGAATATTGATTCGGATCACCTTTCTGCTTATGACGGTGATTTTAACAAGTTGCAAGATGCATTCGTTGAATTTATTCATCACTTGCCCTTTTATGGGATGACTGTCTTATGTGTTGAGAATGAAACGATAAAAAACTTATTACATAGAATTTCGCGTCCATATCAAACCTATGGATTTAATGAAGATGCAGATTTTCAAGTTTGCAATGTCGAAATGGTGGGTACGCAAACCAAATTTGATCTTAAACGTCCCGCAAAAGCTGCCTCGATTTCATTTACCTTAAATCTACCAGGTATGCACAATGTGTTGAATGCTGTCGCTGCTGTCATTGTGGCTTTGCAGTTGGATATCAAAGAAAAATATATTCAAGAAGCGTTAAAAAATTTTCAAGGCATTGCTCGAAGATTTCAAATCTATTCTGGAATTTGTATTGACGGTAAAAATTTACAACTGGTGGATGATTATGGGCACCATCCAACTGAACTTGCAGCAACGATCAAGGCTGCGCGTGAAGCTTACCCTGGGCAACGTTTGGTAGTGTTATTCCAACCGCATCGTTATTCGCGCACACATGATTTATTTGACGATTTTGTGCGAGTATTGAATGAGGCCGACGCTTTGATGTTATGCGAAGTTTATGCTGCGAATGAAGAGCCGATTGTAGGAGCAGATAGTGCATCCTTGTGTCGTGCACTGCGCATTCGAGGCAAATTAGATCCTATTTTGGTGAAAGATATTTCTGAAATTCAAAACACTTTAGAGCATGTGATTCAGGATCAGGATGTATTGTTGACGCTAGGTGCAGGTAGTGTTGGTGCAATTGCGCCAGCTTTGTATGAATCATTTGCAAGCAATTAATTCTAGAGCCATATGAACGCTGTAATGAAAGAAAATTTGCAATCTAACAATCACGCGAACAAGTTGAGAGGAAAGCTTGAAGAGAATGTTTCTTTGGCACGATATACAAGCTGGAAAGTCGGAGGTGTTGCTGATGTGCTATTTCAACCCGCCGATTTACAAGACTTACAAAATTACTTGCAGGGCCTAGATGCATCCACACCTATCACCTGGTTAGGTAGGGGAACAAATGTACTAATAAGGGATGGTGGCATACGTGGTGTAGTGATCATGATGCACAATTGTTTGAATCAAATTCAAATAAACGATAATAGTTCAATTCGCGCAGAAGTTGGTGTGTCTTGCGCCAAGTTGGCGCGTTTCTCTGCTGAGAATGAACAGCAAGGTGGAGAATTTCTTGCAGGTATTCCGGGTACTGTCGGCGGCGCTTTAGCGATGAACTCTGGTGCATATGGGAGTGAGACATGGTCGTTCATAACTGCAGTTGAAACGTTAAATCACTCTGGTGAAATAAAAATGTGTAAACCGGAAGAATTTGAAATCGCTTATCGGTCAGTAAAAGGTTTACGTAAGGAGTGGTTTATTGCTGCAACATTTCAATTTATGCAAGGTGATGGACAGCAAGCAAAACGGACTATAAGAGAACTATTGGAAAAGCGAAATGTGGCACAACCAGTAGGCGAGAATAGCTGTGGTTCGGTATTTCGTAATCCTGAAAATGATTATGCAGCGCGTTTAATTGAGTCATGTAATTTAAAAGGTCTTACCATTGGTGGAGCGCAAATTTCTTACAAACATGCCAATTTTATCATTAACACTGGTGAAGCAAGTGCTAACGATATTGAAAGTTTGATCATTCAGGTTGTGGAAACAGTGAAACAAGATTGTGATGTTAAATTAATCCCTGAAGTCAAAATAATTGGTGAAGCGGTGTGATGGTGACACAGGATTATAAAGGTGTATTTGGCAAGGTGGCCTTATTAATGGGTGGGAAGTCTGCTGAACGCGAAATTTCGTTAAAAAGTGGTGCAGCCGTTTTACGCGCATTGCAAGAGAATAATGTGCAAGTTGAAGCTATTGATGTAGATGAACGAGTATTTGAAAAATTAGCAGCAGGTGAATTTTCTCGAGCATTTATTGCTTTGCATGGTCCGCTTGGTGAGGACGGTAGTATTCAGGGCGGATTAGAAGTTATGGGTATACCTTACAGCGGCAGTAGTGTCATGGCCTCTAGTATTTGTATGAACAAATTGATGACTAAACAAATATGGCAGGGTTGCGGAATACCAACACCTAAACATCATGTGTTAAGCGATGAAGTAGATATAGATGAAGTTGTTCAGAAGCTTGGTTTACCAATGATTCTTAAACCAGTCTCGCAAGGCTCCAGTATCGGGATGAATAAGGTAAATGATCGTAATGAAATTTCAGCTGCATGGGCTGAAGCAAGACAATATGAGGATTCTGTAATTGCCGAGCATTGGGTTACAGGTAGCGAATTCACCGTGGCAATATTAGATGGTAAGGCATTGCCAGTGATACGCTTGGAGACACCGAATACTTTTTATGACTATGCTGCCAAGTATCAAGCGAATGACACGCAATATCTTTGCCCATGTGGTCTAGATCAGGCTACAGAGAAAAAAATTCAGAGTCTTTCACTAGAAGCATTTAATGCAACAGGTGCGTCTGGCTGGGGTCGTGTGGATGTTATGTTAGATGATAATCAGCAACCGCAGTTTTTAGAGGTCAATACTGTGCCAGGGATGACTGATCATAGTCTTGTACCTATGGCAGCAAAAGCTAATGGCATTAGCTTTAATGAGTTAGTTATTAAAATATTACAAACGTCACTTAAAGAAGATTCTAATTTAAATTCTAAAAACTGTGTGAACGCATGAAACGCAATCGACGCAAAATAAAAAAAACAAATGCAGTGCGACGCAAAAATTCCGCACTGCAATCTTTTTCACTGCGTGATGCATGGGATGTTGTTGTTGTAATAGTGTTATTAATCATCATTGTGTACTTTTCCACTATTGTTCGGAATAATCACCACTTTGTTGCAGCATGGCCTGTAATCAAAAATGTAAATATATTAGGCAATGTTGATGCGGTTGACCGCGACGCGTTAAAAGCTATTATTCGTAACTATAGCGTCGGTGGTTTTTTTCGATTGAAAATGGATCAACTTGAGATTGCGCTAGAAAATTTAACATGGGTACACCAAGCATCAGTGCAACGTTACTGGCCTAGTACTGTAAGTGTAAAAATTTCACAGCATGTGCCAATTGCACGTTGGGGCGATACAGGATTGATGAACATATATGGAGATTTATATTTTCCTGATGATCTTGCGCCTTTTCAAGCATTGCCAATGTTGTTTGGAGAAGAAGAGCGAGCAAAAGAATTGGCACGCACTTTTGAAAACAGTGTGCAAAAACTAAAGCTAGTGAATTTACAATTACGAGCTTTATTTGAAGATGAGCGTCAGTCCAAACATTTTGTATTGTCTGAAGGTTTAGTAATTTCAATTGGTGATGGTGATGTATCGCAAAAAATCAATCGCTTTATCACAGCATATGATCAATATCTTGCTTCTAATATAGCGGAAGTTAAAAAAATCGATTTACGTTATCCAAATGGTTTGGCAATTGAGTGGAAGAGTCCTCATATTGCGCAAAACCTAAATCTTCATTCCACGGAACCTAATTTATGAGTCGTAAAGTTGATAAGAGCATGATTGTTGGTTTGGATATTGGTACATCCAAAATCACAGCGATTGTAGGTGAGGTAAATGAAGATCATCAGCTAGAAATCGTAGGTATAGGTTCACATCCTTCTCGCGGCCTTAAGAAAGGTGTCGTGGTCAATATCGAGTCTACTGTGCAATCGATCCAACGTTGTGTCGAAGAAGCCGAGTTAATGGCAGGTTGTCAGATCCATTCTGTTTATGCAGGAATTGCGGGCAGCCATATTCGCAGCATGAATTCTCACGGTATTGTTGCGATTAAAGATCGTGAAGTTTCAGCCAGCGATGTAGAGCGTGTAATCGATGCAGCAAGAGCAGTAGCAATACCTGCTGATCAGCGCGTATTACATGTCATGCCACAAGAATTTGTGATCGATCAACAAGAAGGAATTCGTGAGCCTGTAGGCATGTCAGGCGTGCGGCTAGAAGCAAAAGTACATTTGGTAACTGGTGCGGAAAGTGCAGCGCAAAACATTATTAAATGCGTGCGCCGGTGTGGGTTAGAAGTTGATGACATCATTTTAGAGCAATTGGCATCTAGTTATTCTGTATTAACGGATGATGAAAAAGAACTGGGTATTTGTTTAGTGGATATAGGTGGTGGCACCACGGATGTAGCAGTATTTACCGAAGGGGCAATTAAGCATACCGCTGTCATACCAATCGCTGGTGATCAAGTTACCAATGACATTGCTGTTGCGATGCGCACACCCACGCAATATGCCGAAGAAATTAAAATCAAATATGCATGTGCATTGCGACAACTCGCTAATCCTGATGACACCATCGAAGTTCCAAGTGTGGGCGATCGTGAGCCAAGGCGTTTATCACGACAAACTCTTGCTGAAGTGGTAGAGCCTCGTTACGAGGAACTATTATCACTTGTACATGCTGAGTTGCGTCGTAGTGGTTTTGAAGATTTAGTTGCGGCAGGTGTCGTGCTTACAGGTGGTAGTTCGAAAATGGAGGGCGTAGTGGACCTTGCTGAGGAAGTATTTCATATGCCGGTGCGCTTAGGTTTGCCACAGCATGTAACTGGATTGGTTGACGTTGTGCGCAACCCCATTCACGCAACGGGCGTCGGCCTATTGTTATTTGGTCATAAGAATCAGCAAAGGGGAGAAGTTTCTTTGTTTGCTGAATCAAATGTAGGCAGTGTTTTGAAGAGAATGAAGAATTGGTTTCAGGGGAGTTTTTAATTGCTCGATTGAGTGGGCTAAGTTTTATTTTTTAAAGCATGTAAATGTAAACTAGAGGAGAAACATCATGTTTGAATTAATGGACGCATACAGCCAAAGTGCTGTTATAAAAGTCTTAGGTGTCGGTGGAGGAGGCGGTAATGCTGTGCAGCATATGGTCAACTCCGCTATTGAAGGGGTCGATTTTGTTTGTGCAAATACCGACTCACAGGCGCTTAAAAATACGAATGCAAAAACTGTTTTGCAGCTGGGAAGTGAAATCACAAAAGGTTTAGGTGCAGGATCGAATCCAGTTGTAGGTCGAGAGGCAGCAATAGAAGATCGTGATCGCATTCATGATGTGATTGCCGGGGCCGATATGCTGTTCATCACGGCTGGTATGGGTGGTGGTACAGGAACCGGTGCGGCTCCTGTTGTAGCTGAAGTAGCAAAAGAATTAGGTATTTTAACCGTTGCGGTTGTTACCAAACCATTTCCTTTTGAAGGCACCAAGCGCATGCAAATTGCTGAGACTGGAATAGAAGAGCTGAGTAAACATGTAGACTCATTAATCACGATTCCAAACGAGAAGTTATTAACAGTATTGGGTAAAGACACTAATCTATTAGATGCTTTTAAATCTGCAAATGATGTCTTACATGGTGCTGTGCAGGGTATTGCTGAGTTGATTACGTGCCCTGGATTAATCAATGTCGACTTTGCAGATGTACGTACCGTGATGTCAGAAATGGGGATGGCAATGATGGGTTCAGGTTTATCAGTTGGAACAGAACGTGCGCGAGAAGCTGCTGAGTCTGCAATATCAAGCCCGCTACTTGAAGATATAAATATCTCTGGTGCAAAAGGTATTCTTGTTAATGTAACAGCTAGTACCAGTCTATCGATTGGTGAGTTTGAAGAAGTAGGTAATCACATTAAAGGCCTCGCATCTGATGACGCAACTGTAGTAGTTGGTACTGTGATCGATGAGTCTATGGCAGACAATCTGCGCGTGACATTGGTTGCAACAGGAATTGGATCTCCTAAAATTGTGATGCCTGTAAAGCCTACCGTTAAGTTAGTTGAAACAAAACCTAAGGTGGTGATTGAAGACCCTGCAGTGATCGGTGTGGAAGAAGAGCACGAGGCGCCCGTTGCGATTCGGACTGAGAATCGAGCAATAGCTGCCGAGGCCAGAGCAAATGCCAGTGAGAAAGATGATGACTATGATCTTGATTACTTGGATATACCAGCTTTTTTGCGTAGACAAGCTGATTAAAATTACGAAATTGGCCGGCAATAGGCTGGCCAATGTTCCTTTAAGTGCTTGATTTGCCAGCCATCAAATGGTGTCACGTGTATTGTTTAGATTGAACCTAACGATGTATCCGCGTTCAAATGGCTATCAATCTACGTTGTAAGAATTATGTAATAATATTGCCACCGTGCAGATACATACCAATGCAGATAATCTAAAGCAGAAGTATTGGAATAAATAGAATATTCGAACATCTAAATGGGGATGTCCAATTTCAAACAGTAATCTAATAGGATGAGCGATCAAACAGGACCTATGATCCGTGATTAAGCAAAGAACACTAAAAAATGTAATCCGAGCCACAGGCGTAGGATTGCATACTGGTAAGAAAGTATACTTAACATTACGACCTGCGCCGGTAAATACTGGTGTAGTGTTTAGACGTGTTGATCTTGATCCGCCAGTAGAAATTAAAGCCAGTCCAGAAAATGTAGGTGATACTAGTTTATCCACTAC
>JBCCEI010000054.1:0-12429 GCA_039030355.1 Pseudomonadota bacterium
CGGTATAACCAAGCAAGGAAAGATCTTTTTGAATATTGCGTATCAGTAATAATCGTTGCTTTTCATCTGTTCCCCATTTCTCATTCCATGTTTGTTCTCTTTTAAGACGCTTTTGTTTTGCCTCAACTGTTTCTCCAAATACCCCATCTTCTGCATACTGGATATCTTCACCATGGTCATCAGGCTTGATATCTGAGTAATTTGCGCAACCGCATAGGTAGGCTATAAGCGCAAGTACGATGAATTTTTCAACGCTATTTACCATAGAACTAGATGTCCGCTTTGGGTCGTTAGCAGTCATTTTAACAGCAAAGAAATTAATCTGAAGTAACATCCTTGTTGCAGCTCATAAGCGCACTTCTACGTACTTAACCATTTGTCGTGAAATTTTACATTAAATATTTTCATGTTGCTTATAAAATAAATTCTTTTTCACCAAGCATCAGTCAATTAAAACGCTTTAGTGAATAAAACTTCGCTTCACTTAGCATTTAAGTTTAGTAAATGCTTTAGTTAATTGCACCTTTCAGTTAAAGGGAGTTAACGATGTCAAAAACACTCAAGTGTTTCGCACTACTTTTGCTTGTTCTAGCAATTCACAGCCCTGTATTTGCCGAAGAATATCGAGAAATGAAACGGTTTTGCATGTGGAAAGCCAGTGCGGCACAGGTAATTGCTATGAATAGAGATTTTGGTCTTAATGAAATCGAAGTCACGGGCCAATATCTTAACCAAGAAACGGATTACACCGAACAGGTATTGGTTTTAAAACTGATTGATAAAATCTATGGGCCATATGAATATGTGACTCACGATACAATTTATTCTCAAACGAATAAAACATGTTTGCGTGATTTTTATATTGATAAAACACAGGAAGTGTTCTTATCTCAACATATGAATGGAAATTATTGATTAACGACTTACGTAGACCTATTAATCGTCACGTCAGTTGACCAAATATTCTGAAGCCGGCCACGTAGGTTCCTATCGCAGAACCCAGTGAACTCAAAACGAATATTAAAAGTATTCTTGCCACCCTATTTTTGCGCCAGCCCCAAGCTGATGCAGTATCTTTACGTAAATCACTAAAATCATTTACTGTTGGTTTGCGAATAAATAATTCCATTGCTGCAGTTACCATGCCGGCACCAATTGTAGGATTCAATGATGTTATTGGTGCAGCAATGAATGCCGTTATAATTGTGATTAAATGCGCGCCTGCGATTGCGGCACCAAGTGCAGATAAACTTCCATTAATAATTACCCATTGCCCGATCAAACTCCATCCAAGTTCAGGGCTTTTTTGAAAACCCAGATAAAATCCAAAAATGATTAATGCAACGATGACCCAAGGTATAAATTTGAACCATGATTTTTTCTTCGGAACAATATCAAGTTCTGCGATTACCTCATCAGCTTGCATGTTATTTTCCTGTAGATAATTCATCATGCCTTTCACATGCCCTGCTCCAACGATGGCAAGCAAATTCTTGTCAGTATGAGTTTCCATCGCATTGATTAATTTCGCTGACATATAGCGATCACGTTCATCAATTAATGGAACAAAAAGGTCATTTGCATCTTCAGAAAATTGGGCAAATGTAGTTTCTAATAAATCACCACTTTTCAGCTTTTCAATTTCTTCTTCAGATACAGTTTCTCGCGAGACCACGCTTGTCAGTAATCCAGCAACGATATATAAGCGTTTCCAGAATGGCACGTTATGGTAAACACGCTTTAATGTGGTACCCACTTCTCGATCAATTAATTCAATTGGAAAATCTTGTTCGTTAGCGTGCTTAATGGCGGTTTTCATTTCTAAACCGGGTTCAATACCGAGCTGCTCAGCCATTCGTTGTTGATATGAACCTAATGCCAAACTTGCCGTGACCATGCTGGCTTTTCCACTGCGAATCACTTCAAGTAGATCCATTTTTGCCAATGCATTAGGATCAGTCATGGTGTTGTAACGACTTGGGCAAAGCTCGATGCATACAACATCAAACTCTCCAGACTGAATGAGTTCTTGGGCTTTGTCAGCGCTGGCACGCGACACGTGTGCTGTGCCTAATATCGTGATTTTGCTTTCGCCAATTGAAAGCGATTGAATGGGTTCTTGCACAGCTTCGAAGACAGTTTAGGTAGTTTGTTAAAAATTTATGATTGAATCAAAAAAATAAAATTTAAGCTTCATCGTATTCATTATACTTTTTTGAACTGCCTTTAACTTTTTCAACTGGATAACGCTTTTCATTTAATTCCATTTTGCGCTTCGTCATATCTACTAAATCAATGTTTAGTTGATCAGATAAACGCAATAAAAATATGAAAATATCTGCCATCTCAAAAGCAACAGCCGCTTGCCGTTGCGGAGCAAGTTCGTAGCTATCTTTTTCACTCATCCATTGGAAATGTTCGAGCAATTCCGATGCTTCAACAGAAAGCGCCATAGAAAGATTTTTTGGGCTATGAAATTGTTCCCAATCTCGCACTTGAGCAAATTCTCTAAGCTTAAGTTTAAGCTCTTCTATTGCGGGCTCGCTCATTTTAATTGTTCCTAATTTTTTTGATATCTGTAATTGTACTAGATGCAGGTGCATAGTCTTGACTATCTACAGACTTCACAATATCTCGTATTGTTTTCCCGCTTAGAACTTGATCAATTCCAGCATCGAGCTCTTTGAGTAAGTCTACAATAAATGGATTATTTACATTAAGCGATGACTTTAAATGGCTGTTTGGGCCAGGCTCACGCACGGTATCAAGCACAGCTTTTAGATCTAACTCCTCAAATGGCCTAGCAGGTGCATAAGCTAATGTATCTGACTCTGCTCGAACCAACAGTCCATGATGCTCAAATAAATCGAGTTGTTGTTCTATTGATTGCTGAGGTAGTTTTAAGTCATTTACGATGCTCTCAATATCAATTGGTGTTTGATGATTATAGAACCTCTTGCCAATTACGGTCATGACTTGCAATGCGAGCTCTTCTTTTTGTCTATTGGTTAATCTAAGATCATGGGAATTGATATATAAATATTCAGGGTGCTGCTTATAAAAAGCCACACTTGAGCCAATCAACAAGATTAGCCAGCTCCACCATAACCAAATCATAAACACAAACAGAAACGCAAAGCTGGAGTATATGGCAGTGTAACTTGTAGCCATTGAAGCTGATACAAAAGTTGCAAAGACCCACCCTACTGTCTGCCATAAAATACCTGCAACAATTCCACCAGTTAATGCTGGAATGAAACGGACTTTTGTATTAGGAGTAAACAAATAAGCAACCGTAAACGCTGCAATAATCATCAAATAGGGAATCAATTTAGTTGAAAAACTAAGCAAAGTTCCAAAAGGCTCAATAGCAAGAATTTTTTGTGCAATTCCTGTGTTCATTGCAGTGCCTGTCAAGGCTAATGCACCAAACACCAAAACAAACCCAAACATGATTACGACATAATTTCCGAGCCGTCTTATTAACGATCCAGTCTGTTGAATTCTCCAGGTGTAGTTAAATGAAAATTCAATTTTCTTAATCAAACGTGCAATCACATAAAATAATACCAATAATCCTAGTATGCCTAATGCACCAACTTTTATGTTGTTAACAAAACCCATGATCTGTTGCGCAATTTCTTCACCTTGCGTGCCTAAAGGTGCAAGATATTGAAGCAACATTGGCTCCATTTGATTATGCATACCAAAAGCTTTCATAACTGAAAAGCTAACTGCAATTAAAGGGACAATGGATAGCATTGTCGTAAAAACTAGACTCATGGCACGCAAATTAAGCTGTCCATCGAGAAAGTCTATGACCAAGATATATACAAAGCGAACAATACTGAGCAAACTTGCACGCCACCATGAGAGTGTATTGATATCTACACTCCATATTTTATTGATCAGCTTTTCTTTAATTGTTGCCATACTTAAATCACTTGGCCGTGTTATTTAGATTTGAATTGTAGCAGATACCGTCTAGCCACTAAGAAAGCAATTCCTCAGCGATGACACGGCCATTGCCATGGTTTGATGGCAACTTTTGTGAATGTACGTGTAAGAATTGAGCCTACAGTAGTATTTCCAGCTATAGGCGCAATAAGATCTATTTTTGTGCCCAACTGCCTGAAGCATCTTGATACCAAGTGCCTGCTGCAACTTCTTCTACCCAAACGCGCGCAAAGGTCGCGCGGATATCAGCCTCCCATTCCGGATGATCATTTGCGCGCGCTATTTCCGCATATAACGCACCACGTTCTTTATTTTCATCCGCAACAAGTTTCTTTACTTGATTACGTTCTTTAAGTGCAATAAGAGATTGATCACGAATTTGTACATTAGCATTTGAAGTTAACCCTACCGCTCCACTTGCATAATAGGGTTTTAAAGATGCAGCACGTGCTTTTAAACTCGCACGCAGTGCGCTAATTGCAGGGGTGTTGATATTGATATCCGCTTGCGCATGTGCAGGTGATATCAACATGTTTAGAAATGTGCCAACAAAAATATAAGGCATACTACTTGCATCGTATAGATTTGTTTGTTCGTTTGCGTCACCACTCACTTCTATTTCTTCTTCATTAAGAACATCACGCACAATGACTCGTGCAGCATCTTCTGCTGCCGCTGCTGGAAAATAAATATTAATGGTCACGCATGCAGACAGCACTAATCCAAACAGAAAACTGCTGATAATCGACTTATGCTTCATTTCACCCACCTTTTTTCTCTTTGTAGTTTTGACCTTGTTCCACGCGAGTTAGTTCCAGGCCTCAATTAAGGCAATAATTGGCACTAATTTATAATTACTTCTTGCGTTTTTATCACTCTCTTTAAACGAGCAGTCAATACGGGCCAAGACACTTCATCGGTAAATCCAACAATATCAATTCTGGGAATTCCTTTCCCTTTAACAATATAAAATCCATTCCCAGATCCATCGACACCACGCATTTTGCACGTATTATTTTTAAGCGTGCAGCCTAAGCCTAATTTATCGTAACCAAAGCTATCAAAAAATTTAAGAAAACTTTTTGACAAAACATTTGGAGCACCATTTCCAACCTGAGTGAGATTATCTACAGCGGTCTGGCTTATTCGATGACGAGACTTATCATTTTCAGGTGTACCGAACCAGGCATCAAATTGAACTGGTGCCCAACTAACAAATTGCATATCGTCAATTCTGCCATTCAATCTTCCCGTAATTTCACCAAACGAAAAAGTTTCTGTTAACGATTTTAAATCTAAATTAGTTAATTTTACATCTGCAGATAGTTTGGGCGTTATACTAAATATATCTTCAGCGTATAAATTATGAATAGTCGTCGTACCCCCAAATCCTCTCACTAACAACGCGCCACCGATCTCTATATCACCCTTTTTGTAAATTACATTTGGCGCATAACCTGCAAGGTTTCCATTCATTTCAGGCCAACCCAATGATGTAGAGAGTTTAGGCATGGAAACAGGTGTGAGACTAATATCTATTATGGCTTTCTGATCGGCTTTGCCGGGCTGATGTACTTGGAAACTTTCAATGTTGATGCTTCCATCCAACAGTGGAACACTTACTCGATTAGTCAACATCAAAGCATCATCTTGATTAATAAAATCTAATTTGCTCTTTCCTAAACGTATTTTATATAAGTCAGCCATTCCAAAACCAAATGAATAGTTTTTATTAGCATACTGACTACCCCACCCTACACTTCCATTTAAATTTACAAGTGAAAACCTATTTTGATTATCAACTAACGACAAATGATTTAATTCTAAATCCGCTTGCGATATTCTCAAATCATTAACAACAACTTCTCCACTCAAGCTTCCTTTTGTCGCAAGGTCTGCAGCATTGGTATCGAACAGGAAAGGTTGTATATAGTGATAATATACGTTTGGAAATAATGCATAGCTCACCTTAACTTGCATGGGCGCGACTGCAATTTTTCTTGAAAAATCTATCTCTGTTGACAAAATCACATGCATGGAATGCGGATCTTCAATTTGCAGGTCAATCAGCTTGACTTGATTCGACCCAATCTGCCAATCAAATTCGCCATAGAGATCTTTAGCGCTTTCATTAGCATCTATAAAAATAGGATCTAAATAAAGCTCACCCCCATGTGTTGTTGAATCAAGTTGTGTTCGCCATCGGTTATCATGACGGCTACTTGAAAAAATGAGTTTAGTTGCAACATCTTCACCAACCAATGTGCTTTCATTGTTTGAAAATCCAAACTTATTAATTAATAGATCACCTTGGATATGGTCTAGCGAATCATTCACACCAGATAAATTTAAATCACCTACAATCATTCCTGAAGTCACCAACTTCGGGAAAGAAGGCAAAGTCTTACTTAGCGTTGCTAGCGAAAAGCCATTTACATAAATTTTTGCGTCCCATCGACCTTTATTAATTTGTAAGTTAAAACTAGCTAACCCATTTGCTAATTTAAATTGGCCAACACTTAAGTTTAAATTGCCATTTTCTTTGCGAGAAAAGATTAACTTTGATTGCATGGCATTCACGAGTGTTTCCTGTAAAGACAAGTCTCCATCTTCACAACTCAGCTCTTGTTGAGAAACAATGCCACGATGGCAACGTATGACAATATCTTTAATAATCCCCTTTTTATCCGGAAGCATCGCTGTTTCGATTTTTACCAAATAGCTGGATTTTTTAAATAAAGAATCGAAGTGAAGGACGATGTTTTGCAGCTTAATGCCATATCCCTCAATGTCTTCGATTTTTATTGAAGTCTGTAATTGAAGTGAATTCGCTAAACTATAAGCAGAGCAAAGATAAAGTGAAAAAATAAATAATATATTAGCGAGAACACGCCGCACATTCAGGGTCTTTATTTATTTTTACATCATGCCATTCCATATTCAGAGCATCAATCAGTAACAATTTGTTAGATAGTGATTGTCCAATATTCAATAGTACCTTAATCACTTCAGTAGCTTGTATGCAGCCAATTAGACCAGTAACTGAACCAAGAATTCCAGTTTCTGCACATGATTCTTGTAAAGCGTCCGCCTGGTTGGGAAATAAGCATTGATAACAGGCACTATCATTTTGCATCGAAAATACTGCAACCTGCCCTTCGAAACGGATCGCAGCCCCAGTAACCAATGGTTTTTCAGCTTCAACACAGCCCGCATTAATTGCAAAGCGTGACTCAAAGTTATCCGTCGCATCCACAACAATATCTGCATTTTGAATTTCTTCTTGTAAGCGGCCTGCTTTTAATACCTCACTAATCGTTCGTACACTTGTTTGCGGATTAATATTATGCAGGGTTTGCTTTGCTGAAGTTATTTTAAGTTTGCCAATATCTTCAGTTTGATGAACGATTTGTCTTTGTAGATTGGATAAATCAACGTTATCTGGATCAACGATAGTAATCCTACCTAATCCACTTGCCGCTAAATACATTGCAACAGGAGAACCTAACCCTCCTGCACCAAACAATAATACCTTTGATTCACGCAACTTTTGCTGACCACCGATTTCAATTTGCGGCAGCATAATCTGACGGCTGTATCGAAGAAGCTCCTCGTCACTTAAGTCCATTTTGGTTTGCTCAATTCTCAGGCTTTTTATTGTTTGCGCCTTTCTTCAGCCTCTTCGAATGCTTTCATTTGTTCTGGGGTGGCTTCTTTTTGATAGTTACTTTTCCATTCTGAATACGGCATGCCATATACCATTTCACGTGCTTGTTCATACTCAATTGAAATATTTTTTTCTTCTGCTGCAGCAACATACCATTTTGATAGACAATTTCTGCAAAAATCGGCTAAATTCATTAAATCAATATTCTGTACATCAGTTTTTGCCTGCAAATGTGAAACTAACTTTCTGTATACTGCTGCTTCAATTTCAAGCTTCTGTTGCTTATTCATTGCGTCACTCATTATCAATAATCCTTATTCGTCTCAATTTAGAATATTATATTTGTATTCTCTCATAATAATTAAAGAACCTAGTTAATGACTACTTTTTATAATGAAAATGTCACCGGTGTGATCCTAGCTGGAGGTAAAGCCAGGCGTATGGGTGGCTGCGACAAAGGCCTGGTAGAAATCAACAACAAGCCTATGGCCAGCTACGTAGTAGAAGCACTTAAACCTCAAGTACAAACCATCCTCATCAATGCAAACCGCAGCACCAAGGAATATAAACAGCTTGGATATGAGGTAATTTCAGATCAATTAGAGGACTTTCAAGGACCACTAGCTGGAATCGCAGTTGCGATGAACCATGCGAAAACAAAGTATATATGCACCTGCCCTTGTGATGGGCCATTGTTGGCAAGTGATTTAGTCAGTCGTTTAATAACTGCGTTTGAGGATAAAACAATTGAAATAGCTGTGGCACATGATGGTAAACGTATGCAACCCGTATATGCTCTAATAGATTGTAGTTTGCAAAGTAGTTTATTGAACTATTTAAATTCTGGTGAACGTAAAATTGATAATTGGTATGCAAAACATCACTACAAAGAAGTCGATTTTAGTCACAATCAAGACTGTTTCATCAATATCAATACACCTGAAGACCAATCGTTAATTGAAGAAAAATTATCTAATTAATAATGGCACAAATTAATTTTCATAAACCTATAATTGGCCTTTCAGCATATAGCGGGTCAGGCAAAACTACGCTTCTTGAAAAACTCATTCCGAAATTGAATCGTAAGGGTATAAGAGTTGCAGTTATCAAACATGCACATCACTCTTTTGATATCGATCATCCAAAGAAAGACAGCTATAAAATTCGAAAAGCCGGGGCACAGCAAATATTAATCTCATCGCAAAAACGTTGGGCCTTAATACACGAACATGCTAGTGAAAGTAATGAACTTACACTTGAAGAAGCTTTGCAAAATATCTCTACTGAAACTATCGATTTAATTATAGTTGAAGGCTTTAAGGCAGCAGCTATTCCTAAAATCGAAGTCCATCGCCCCTCTATTGGTAAACCTCTAATAGCAGCTAAAGACCAACACATCATCGCTATAGCTACCGATAAACCAGAAGAAATTGATTCTGCATTGCCGCTATTGGATCTAAATCAAGCTGAAATGATTGCCGATTATATAGAGCACCTGATAAGTAAGAATAAGTAGCCAATCTAGCTCAATTATTGATCAAAGAAAGGATCCCTCTCCACTGGCCAGTTCAAAAAATGCTACAATTTACTTATATTTGTACCCATTGGTGCAGCGAATAATAACAATGCATGACGACTTAACTTAAATAATAACAATAAGTTATTTGAGTTATTTAATCTAAAATATTACAGGCTTTGATTTATTGTTTACCCAAATTATTGCGGGTAACGACAAGGTTTGGATAGAAATTATCGAATTAGACTCATTTAGGAGATGCAAAAATGGCAGATCGTACCGTCACAGTTACCGACAACACGACAGGGAAAAAAGTCGACCTACCAATACATGATGGCACCAATGGCCCTAGTGTAGTTGATATAGGCAATCTCTATAAGGAGCTTGGTTACTTCACCTTTGACCCAGGGTTTGTCTCTACCGGAAGTTGCAACAGCACAATAACCTTTATTGATGGTGACGTTGGTATGTTGCGTTATCGAGGCTACCCCATTGAACAGCTCGCCGAGAAGAGTACTTTCCTAGAAGTTTGCTATTTACTTCTATATGGCGAACTGCCAACTCAAACTGAATTTGATAGTTTTGAATCAAGATTACGTATGCATACACTTCTTGATGAAAAGATGCGTCGTTTTTATCTGGGTTTTCACAATGACGCACATCCAATGGCAATGATGGTTGCAACAGTGGGCGCACTATCTGCTTTTTATCATGACCACATTGATGTACATGACCCAGAGTCACGCGAGATTGCAGCAAATAGATTGATTGCCAAAATGCCAACCATGGCAGCATGGGTACACAAGTATTCAGTTGGTCAACCATTCATGTATCCAGATAACAATCTGGATTACGTTTCCAACTTCTTGCAGATGATGTTTGGTTTACCCACCATGGATTACAACCCAAGCCCAACATTTGTTAAGGCAATGGATGTGATTTTAATTTTGCATGCTGACCATGAGCAAAACGCTTCAACTTCAACTGTACGTCTTGCAGGCAGCTCTGGCGCAAATCCTTATGCGGCACTTTCAGCAGGAATCAGCTCTCTTTGGGGCCCAGCACACGGTGGCGCAAATGAAGCGGTTATACGCATGTTGGAAGACATTGTTGAATCAGATAACGATGTTGCGTACTACATCGATCGAGCAAAAGATAAAGACTCGCCATTCCGATTAATGGGATTTGGGCACCGTGTTTATAAAAACTACGATCCACGCGCTAAAATTATACGTGAAGTTTGTCATGAACTTCTTGCTGAACTGGGCGATGACAACCCGAACAAACCATTATTTGATACTGCAATGGAACTTGAGAGAATTGCATTAGAAGATGATTACTTCGTTGAACGTAAGCTTTATCCAAATGTAGATTTTTACTCAGGCATCATCTTACGAGCGATGGGCATTCCAATGGAAATGTTTACAGTAATTTTCGCGCTTGCAAGAACAGTTGGTTGGATATCACACTGGAAAGAGCATATGAGTGATCCTGCTGCAAAGATCGGTCGCCCACGTCAGTTATACACTGGGGCAGATGAACGCGATTATGTTGATATAGCTAAAAGATAAATTAAATATTTTTATATTTCAGAAAAGAATTTTGCAAGCACTGGACTAAACAGATCATCATCAATCAAAAACGCATCGTGACCTTTATTGGATGCGATGCGTTCAAATTTAACATCCCTACCAGCTTTTTTAATTCCATTATAGATTTCTTCCTGCTGCTGTATCGGGAATAAAATATCCGTATCAACACCAATCACTAACGACTTCTTGGCATGAATTTTTGCCAATCCTGCATTTACAGAACCTCCATGCTCAGCAACATCAAATAGATCCATTGCTCTGGACAAATATAAATAACTATTTGCATCAAATGTGTCGACAAATTTATGTGCGTTGTAGTCCAGATATGACTCAACTTCAAACTCAATCCCAAATTTTTTATCACTACGTCGCGAAGGATCAACACGTGCACGATTGAAACGCTCGTTCCACTCTTCTGCAGCTCGATAAGAGACCAAGCCCAGTTTACGTGCTAGTACCATGCCTCGTTTAGGTTCTTCATCCGGCTCGTAACATCCGTCCTTCCAGTCAGGGTCACATGTTACAATCTCGCGTTGCAAAGAACGCATCGCAATCGCAAGTGGCAGTGAACGACAAGCACCAGAAATGGTTACCAAATAATCTAGTTCATCTGGAAATTGCCAAAATTTTCGCCAAGAAGTTGTTGGGCAAGTGGGTGAAACGGCACGGGACCAAAAGGGTTAAGTATAAGCATGATAGCTTTACGCTCTTTGATTAGGCAGGAATCTTCTCACGTTCTGCGCACCGTAGTGCATGACTCCCGTACTTTGTACATCTGTTTTGGCGTGCGCGCGCGCCCTACATTTCATGCATTTCTTGCTTGGGGAAGACTTCTAGCTCTCATGACTGTGACTCAAACACCAACACGTCAGTTACTGGTTTGCAGTGTTTCCACAAATTATCATCATCAGGGTAAATCAGCAAAAAATAGGAACAATGGAAGCGGACCACTCCATGGAACGTGCACGCTAAGTACTAATACCTTGGCCTTCTGTTTGTATCTTGTGTGAATGTAAGAGAGTCATCAGAGTATGTACACGTTATGTTTCATTCCTTGCTCAGATCTCCCACAACAGGTGGTACTACGGATTGACATGGTACTTTATGCTCAACACCCGAGATTATCTTCTGCCTATTGACCATTTCAAAGGTGTACCCTCCTTGGCATGGGCCTTTCTGGAGAGGAAAATTGTCGTAAGTTGCTGGAAAAGAGTGTAAAGTAGGTATCTATTACTCTTTAGTTGTCAACGGCGTGTGAAGCTGGCCAGATGCTTCCCAGCATGCATAGCATCATCATTGTTTTGGATACAATCACTGCTGCTGCCGCCGCCGCTGCGGCATGGTGCCACTGCTGATGCTGCCATCAGCCTAGTTGTATGGCTCTCCACTTCTTTTCAGGCTGCTGCTGCTGCTGCTGCTGCCACCAGAACTCGTTCGTAGAGTAACACACCGCGCTCGGGCTATACACAGAAGAAAACATTCTTCCGTTTTTTTTGTAAGTAAGGGAACCTCCAAAAATTAATCAATTTCTTTTTTTGGCACAAAACAACACAGACCTTGCACTCAACACACGCATTGTTTCGTTTGCTAAAGCACTTTTCTTTTACCATTCATCAGAGCAATCGGTAAAACTGAAAGGCCAAGGGTTAGGATGACAGAATATAAAGCAAATTAGTGAGCGTGTGAGAATTACCAAG
>JBCCEI010000055.1:0-12213 GCA_039030355.1 Pseudomonadota bacterium
TCTATACCTGGTGCAAGTATATTATCTTTACTAGCTGGTGCAATTTTTGGTTTATTACTTGGAAGTGTTCTAGTGATCTTTGGCGCCACAATTGGCGCAACTATTGCGTTTTGGCTAGCTAGATATTTATTAGGCAATACCATACAAGAAAAATATGCTGATAAGTTAAAAACCATCAATGAAGGCGTAAAAAAAGATGGTGCATTTTATTTGCTCACGCTACGACTCATTCCAATATTTCCATTCTTTGTGATCAATGTGTTAATGGGCCTTACACCCATGCGTACAATCACATACGTACTAACCAGCTTCTTTGGCATGCTTGCAGGCACAATTATTTATGTAAATGTAGGCACTCAACTTGCGAGCCTTGAATCTGTCAGCGGTATATTAACACCCAAGATTTGGGGGGCATTTATTTTACTTGCGATCTTCCCATGGATTGCGAAGTTTATTATCAACACAATTAAAAACAGACGCATCTATGCCGGATTTAGCAAACCAAAAAACTTTGACTACAATCTTGCTGTGATTGGTGCAGGCTCAGCAGGACTCGTATCTTCATATATTGCTGCGGCTGTAAAAGCCAAAGTGGTGCTGATAGAAAAACATAAAATGGGTGGCGATTGTTTGAACACGGGATGCGTGCCATCAAAAGCGTTAATACGATCAGCAAAATTTATGTCGCAATCCACTCATTCAGAAAAATATGGATTTAAATCGGCAAGCGTTGATTTTGAGTTTAAAGACATTATGAATCGTGTTCAAAATGTAATTAAAAAAGTAGAACCACACGATTCTGTTGAACGTTATACAAATTTAGGTGTGGTATGCCTACAGGGTGAAGCAAAATTAAAAGACCCATGGACCATTGAAGTAAATGGTAAAACCTTTACCAGCAAAAATGTTGTGCTAGCCACCGGCGCGGAACCTTTTGTACCTCCGATCCCAGGCCTAGACCAAGCGCCGTACTATACGTCTGACACAATTTGGAACTTACAAGAATTGCCAGAAAATATGGTTGTACTTGGCGGCGGCCCAATTGGTTGTGAACTTGCACAAAGTTTTGCGCGTCTTGGTGCAAATGTGAGTTTGGTAGAGATGGCACCTCGAATAATGTTGATGGAAGACGAAGAAATTGCTGCAATGGTTGAAAATAGTTTAGTAAATGATGGCATCAATTTATTAACTAATCATACTGCGAGCGAAGTTAGAACAGAAAATGGTGAGCATAAACTTGTATGTAAAAATAATGATGATGAATTACTGCTATCATTTGACACCTTGCTCGTTGCAGTAGGACGCAAAGCCAGGGGCGATGATGTTTGGAAAGACACACTGAACATTGAACTACGTAAAAATGGAACGTTAGAAACCAACGAATTTCTACAAACAACTTACCCAAATATTTATGCCTGCGGTGATGTTACAGGTCCATACCAACTTACCCACACAGCAGCTCACCAGGCTTGGTATACAAGTGTAAATTCCTTATTTGGTGCTTTTAAGAAGTTTCGTGTGGACTATTCAGTAATACCCTGGTGCACATTTACTGAACCTGAAGTCGCTCATGTTGGGCTAAATGAAGATCAGGCAAAAAAAGATAACGTTGCGTATGAAGTAACGCGCTTTGATATAGCAGAATTAGACCGAGCGATTGCAGATGGTGAAGCACATGGTGTGGTCAAGGTGCTTACTAAGCCAGGTAAAGATAAAATTTTGGGCGTTACCATAGTAGGTGACCATGCGGGTGATTTAATCAGTGAATATGTAACTGCCATGAAGCATGGTTTAGGATTGAATAAAATTTTAGGTACAATCCATATTTACCCAACACTTGCAGAAGCAAACAAATATGCTGCAGGCGAATGGAAACGTGCCCACAAACCTGAACGAATATTAAATTGGATTGAAAAGTTTCATAATTTTCAACGAAGTTAATTTAAAGTTATTAGTCATGCGAGAAACCCTGCATCTATTGGAAAAAACTGATTTTCCGAATATCACACGCAACAGCGTTGAAACACTGCAAGTTAATTTGGGTTATAAGTGCAATCAGACTTGCACTCATTGCCATGTGAATGCTGGCCCGAATCGCAAGGAAATGATGACAGCTGACAACATTGATGTTGTATTTGAATATTTACGTAAACAAAATATACAAACATTAGATCTAACCGGGGGGGCGCCCGAATTGCATCCACAGTTCAGAGAAGTTGTAAAAACTGCCCGTACATTGAATTGTCATGTCATGGATCGCTGCAACTTAACTGTGTTTGAAGAGCCTAGACAAGAAGATACCGCTGAATTTTTAGCACAACATCAAGTTGAAATTGTCGCCTCTTTACCATGTTATATAGAAGAGAATGTAGATAAGCAACGCGGTAAAGGTGTGTTTGAAAAAAGCATACGCGGTTTGCAAGTGCTTAATAAATTGGGTTATGGCAGCGAGGACCAGAATTTAAAACTTACCCTTGTATACAACCCACAAGGGCCACAATTGCCGCCTTCACAACATACTCTAAAGCAAGATTACAGCAAGTTTTTAGCGGAGCAATTTGGCATCAACTTCAATGAACTTTATACAATCACTAATATGCCTATTCAACGATTTGGCAGCATGTTAGTTAGTAAAGGACAATTTGATGATTACATGCAGCTTTTACGCAGCGCGTACAGTGCAGAAAATCTGCAATCAGTAATGTGCCGTTCGATGATCAGTGTTGATTGGCAGGGTTTGGTTTATGACTGTGATTTTAATCAAATGCTGGGTATGGGTTTGCCTTATAAAAATCAGGTGCGGACACATTTATCGGAATTGATCAATACAAATCTCGAAAACAATGAAATTTCAATTGCAGACCATTGCTATGGTTGCACCGCAGGACAAGGGAGCAGCTGTGGGGGCGCATTAAATTAAACTTCATTTTACATCTGTTATTTTAAGTTCCTATTTATAAATAGTTTCATCCGTTATGAAATCTGATTGCTTCTTCATATACAATCAGGCTTATGTTTCGTTTATTTATAACCCTATTCTTCTTCGGTGTAATTGCTCATATTTCTTCAGCTGAAGAAAACCCAAATAAAAAACCACCTGACCGACCACCCGCAGTTGTAGTGGTGGCTGAAGCTGTGCAGGAAAATATCGCACCAACCGCACAATACTCAGCAACTGTAATTAGCCGAGATGATGCCAATCTTTCTGCGGAACTCGCTGGTCGTATCACCTGGGTTGCCGAAGTAGGTGATCGTGTTCAAGCAGGTGATGCTGTTGTACGGCTTGATGATGTTTTTATTAAACAACAAGTGATTGAAGAGCAATCCACCATCCAAAGTGAAAAAGCTAAATTCGATCTACATACAAAAGAAGTAAAACGATTTACAGAATTGTTAGAAGAGAATAATGTTGCTCGTAATCAATTGGACCAAGCCATTTCAGATCAAGCTGTTGCGCGCAGTAATATGGCCTCTGCACGTGCGCGACTCACTCAAGCACAGGAACGTTTAAGACGCACGAAAATTATTGCGCCTTTCGATGGCGTGATATCAGAACGTTTACTACAAACTGGTGAATGGGCAAATGATGGAAGTACGATAATAAGATTAGTAAGTTCTAGTAATTTAGAAATTCAAACCCATATACCTGAAAATAGTTTACGTTTTATCGCCATTGGTAGCCAATTAAATTATGTTGATGGCGTAAAACAAGGTAATGGAATTGTACGTGCACTTGTTCCCATAGGAGGTGATACTTCACGATTATATGAGCTACGTATTAGTGTCAATGATGATGCACTCGTAGCAGGTAAATTATTACGTGTTGCAATACCAACAGAGCATGAACGTGAAGCAATTTTGGTGCCACGCGACGCACTAGTGCTTCGTCGCGAAGGTGTTTACGTATTTAAAGTTGTCAGTACTTCGGGAAATTCCAATATTTCAGAGCGTGTCCATGTAGAAACTGGAATTGCAGACTTACATCGCATTGAGGTCGTAGGCGCCATCCAAGCAGGTGATCGCGTAATCACTCGCGGTGGAGAAAATTTACGATCCGGCATGCCAGTAGACATAGCACCAACACAGTCGGATTCTTAAGTTAATAACTTTAGTTACTTTTTGTTATGACTTTACTTAAGCCTGCGCTAGATAATCCAGTCGCCACACTTGTGGCTTGTTTGTTGGTAAGTATTTTTGGCGTATTGGCATTAGATCGCCTACCAATCCAACTTACACCCGAAGTCGAACAACCTGAAATCGTTATCACCACAAGTTGGCGAGCCGCAGCACCTGAAGAAGTCGAGTCTGAAATTATCGAACCGCAAGAAAAACAATTACGCGGTTTACCTGGCATGAAAGAACTGCTTTCCGAAGCCAGTATTGGTACTGGAAATATTACCATTACATTTGAAATTGACTACGATCTCAATCGCGCATTGATTGAAGTAATCAACAGGCTCAATCGCGTGCCCAGTTATCCTGAAGATGCTGATGAACCGGTTCTTAGCACTGCGGGTGGCCGTGGTCGACCCATTGCCTGGTTCATTATCAAACCCAATGAAGGTAATACCAGAGCCATTGAAAGCTACAAAGATTTTGTTGAAGAAGTGGTGCAAACACGCTTTGAGCGTGTAGCAGGTGTTGCGCTTTCCGAGGTCAGAGGTGGGCATGAATTTGAAGTACGCATCACCATCGACCCATATAAAGCAGCGGGCCTGGGTGTAGATCTTCCTAATGCAGCACGTTTAGCAGGTGGAAATGATGATGTGTCAGGCGGCAATGCAAACGTTGGAAAACGTCGATACACCCTACGTTATACCGGTGCACTTACTCCGAAGCAATTAAGTGAACTAAATCTAGAGTGGCGCGATGGTAAAGCAATAAAACTGCGAGACATTGCAACTGTAGAGGTACGCACTGTAGACCGGAACAATTTTGTAATTACCAAAGGCAGTCAATCAATTGCTGTGAACGCTTATCGCGAAACTGGCGTAAATGTACTGGAAACAATGAGCGACTTACGTACAGCAGTAAAAGAAATTGAAGCTGGCCCTTTTAAACGCGCGAACTTAAACATAGAACAGGTTTACGATGAAACCGTTTACATTGATAGCGCGATTGAACTGTTACGCAACAATTTAGGCTTGGGGATTTTATTGGCAGTTGGTGTTTTATGGTGGTTTTTAAGAAAACTACGCGCCACTTTCATCGTCACACTAACTATTCCGTTATGTTTACTCGTTACATTTTTGGTCATGAGTATAACTGGCCGTACCATGAATGTAATTTCATTGGCCGGTATGGCATTCGCTGTGGGTATGGTGATGGATGCTGCAATCATTGTTTTAGAAAATATTGTGCGCATGCGCGAGCGGGGTATGCCTGCAATGCAAGCGGCTATTGAAGGCACAAAGCAAGTATGGCCAGCATTACTGGCATCAACATTAACGACCGTTGCAATTTTTTTACCGATCATCTTTTTAAAAGATCAAAGTGGTCAACTATTTTCTGATCTTGCGATTGCAATTTCAGCCGCCATCGCGACTTCACTAGTTGTTGCTTCTGTCGTTATCCCTACTGCAATGTACAAATTCACAGCAAACATCTCACTTGAAGATCAACATACTAATTGGTGGAATCGAGCAACAAATTTTATAATGCGCATTACCAAAACTCCTGCAAAACGTGCATTTTGGATATTCGGGCTAATCGGAATCTCCGTGGCAATCACTTATATTGCCTTCCCAAAAACAGATTATTTACCCACAGGTAATCGCAATTTGGTTTTTGGTATTGTGATCCCGCCCCCTGGTGTCAATATTGATCATATCGAAAAAGAAATGGGCAATGTTATTGCGGAAAGAATGCAACCCTATATTGATGGCACAAAAGAACCCAAAATTAAGCACTACTTTTTTGTTGCACGTGCAGGTTCAATTTTTCTTGGTGCACGTGCAGAAAATTCTGATAAAAAACACGTAGACGAAACACTTAATGTTGTGCGCAATGCTGTAGCCGATTTTCCTGATGCCATCGCAATTGTCCGAAAAGCATCTTTATTCAGTGGCGTGGGTGGGCGTGTTGAAATCGATATAAATATACAAGGCAATGACATCGATAGTTTATTACGTGCAGCGCAGATCGGTTTCGTGCAAGTACCGCAAGTATTTGGACCAAAAACGCAAGCTCAACCACGGCCTGGATTGCAACTGGCAGAACCTGAGTTACAAATGCATCCTAAAGAAGATCGTTTAGTGGAAGCAGGTTGGGACCGCGGCACCATGGCCAGTATCACACGGCTACTTGGGCAAGGTTTGTTCGTTGGCGAATATTTCAATGGCGAAGATAAGCTCGATATTATTGCTCGCGTACAACCATGGCACACGCCAGAAGAACTTGCAGCGATTCCACTCCACACACCCAATAGCGGTGTTTTACCCGTAAGCGAACTAGTAGAGCTTAAGCGTACCGCAGGCCCCGACACGATAAGGCGCTTAGATCGCCGGCGTACGGTAACCTTAGAAGTTCGACCGCCCGAAGGTATGCCACTTGAAGTTGCACTGAATAAAATTCAACAAGAAATTATTCCTGCCATGGAAGCACACCTACCCGATGATGGCGAAATCAGACTTAGTGGTTCAGCAGATAATTTAAAAACCGCAATTAATAGTTTTATTGGCAGCTTTATCCTGGCTGTAATCATTTTGTACTTACTCATCAGTGCGCTCTTTCGCTCGTTTAAAGACAGTTTACTTGTGGTCCTTGCATTGCCATTAGCTACTGTAGGAGGTGTGTTGATTCTGCGGATACTAAACTTACCAGCTGACTTACTTACCATGTTGGGCTTCATCATTTTATTGGGATTGGTAGTAAACAATGCTATCTTGCTGGTTCATCAAGCACGCATGACAGAACGTGATGGTAAAAATAGACGTGATGCGGTACGAGAATCTGTGCGTATACGTTTACGACCAATTTTAATGAGCACATTAACCAGTATTTTTGGTATGTTACCGTTATTGTTAATACCAGGTGCTGGCACCGAACTTTATAAGGGGCTTGCTGGAGTAATTGTTGGGGGGATGTTCGTCAGTACAGCATTCACACTCATTTTATTACCCAGCCTGTTACAATTACCCGATTTTAAATGGCGACAATCTGCATAAAGTTTTAAGCAATCATTTTGATAAAACATATTTTCTTTTTTACCCTTCTAGTACTTGCTAGTTTAGCGTTTATTTTTTTACTCAAACCTTTTTTTGAGCCAATTCTTTGGGCGATCACCTTTGCCGTAATTTTTTCACCGTTACATCTCTTTATCCTTAAAAAATTTAAAGGCCGAAATTCACTTAGTGCATTTGTAACGTTATTACTCATTTTAATTACGGTAGTTGTACCTGCGACCACACTTTCTATCGCTGTCGTCAACGAGGGTACAAATTTATATAGTGACATTCGTAGCGGAGTGTATGATTTTTCTAAACCGATTGCATGGGTACAAAATAGTGTTCCAATCGCAAGTGATTTATTAGCGAAAGTAGGAATTGATTTTGAAAAATTGAAAGAAGGTTTTTCAGACACTGCACTTAATACCAGCCAATGGGTTGCGACTAATCTACTCAGTATTGGTCAGAACGCTGTTAAATTTACGGTGTTCTTTTTGCTTATGCTGTATCTATTGTTTTTCTTTTTACGTGATGGGAAAAAATTAATCGAACTCATTATTCGCGTCTTGCCCATTGGTGATGATGCTGAAAGACATTTACTATCAAAATTTGCAGAAGTCTCGCGCGCGACGGTTAAAGGCACACTCGTAGTCGGCATCGTTCAAGGCACATTAGGCGGCATTATGTTTGCCCTACTAGGTATTGAGTCTGCAGTGTTTTGGGGTGTCGTCATGATTGGCCTATCCATCCTGCCTGCAGTAGGCTCAGCATTGGTATGGGGACCTGCCGCAATTATTTTCCTCGCCAATGGCGAAGTAATGAAGGGAATCATTTTAATTGTTGTTGGTGGCCTGATCATTGGCATGATCGACAATGTGTTACGTCCAATCTTAGTAGGCCGCGATACAAAAATGCCTGACTATTTGATTCTGCTTAGCACATTAGGCGGCTTAGGTATTTTTGGTCTTTCTGGATTTGTGATTGGTCCCATCATTGCTGCATTCTTCTTAGCAATTTGGGCGATGTTTGAAGAAGAATATCACCCGGACTCTATAAACTAAATTTTGCGAGAATTATGTTGGCGAAGCTTGGTTAACACCCATATTAAATAACGCCGATCCTCCTAAATTCATTCCACCATCGCATACAATTTGCGATCCAGTGATGTAAGCTGCTAATGGAGAAGATAAAAATACAGCGACCTGCCCGATTTCTTCTGCAATACCTAAACGTTTTAGTGGAATAGATTGTAACAGCATATGTTTTTGTTTTTCGTTCGTTAGACGCTTTACACCCTCTGTACCTTCAATTGGCCCGGGTACCACTGTATTCACACGAATTTCGTACTGCCCCCATTCTAAGGCTAAATTTTTAGCTAACATTTCCACACCAGCTTTAGCTGCACCAGCTTGCGCCTGATGCGAATATGGCATATATGCTTGACCTGCAGATACCATCAACACACACCCCTTGCTTTCTTTTAACTGCTCAAAAGCTGCTCGCGATGCATTGAAACTACCGTTTAAATCAATATCGACAACTGTTCGAAATGCATTAGCACTCATATTTTCTGCAGGACATAAAAAATTTCCTGCGGCCCCACAAACCAAGTCGGTAATGGATCCTAACGCTACTTGAATTTCATCACATGCATCTTGCATTGCATCAAAATCTCGCACATCTGCAACTACAGCATGTGTTTTTACACCCAGCGCATCCAATTCACTTTTTGCTTGGTCAAGTTTATCTTCATTGCGACCACAAATAGCAACTTTGGCACCCACAGTAGCATAGCTTTTTGCGATACCTAGATTGATGCCACTGCCACCACCTGTTACAAATACAACACGATGTTCAAAAACACTTTTGGGGAAATATTCTGCAATATTTATCATATTGGCTTCTACATCAACTTATTGAATAGTATTTCATTGTATAACAATAACTGAATTATCATGATTAAAATTGAATAACATGATTATTTTTTTTGATCCATGATTGTATGCCACGTTTCACATTATATACTTTTTCATAACCTTCAACTTTAGTTAAATATTTTGCAAGCTGCTTACTTCGGCTACCAGAGTGACATATCAAAATCATAGGCTGATTTTTATCTGCGATCTCTGCTACATCGGAAAGCCATTTATCTAAATCATATTTACCTTCCTCATCGTAAAACATGAGTAAGTGACTACCTTTAACCACGCCGGTTTCCTTCCATTCAGTTGTAGTACGCACATCAATAACAGGCACATTGTTCTGTATGAGCTCTTTCAGTGTTTTATTGTCAATATTTAAAACTTCACCAGCATGTAAGACACTTGTGCATATTATTAAAATAATTAAAGCAACTATCCTTTTTACTTGAACACTATACAAATTTCTAACCTCTACTTTTTTCAATTAAATCATATGCTTTTTGAATCTCTTGCGTCTTATTAGTTGCAATTTCGATCATTTCTTCGGGCAATCCTTTTGCAATCAATTTATCAGGATGATTTTGACTCATTAATTTACGATAAGCTTTTTTAACTTCCGCATCACTAGCTGTTTTGTCCACACCAATAATTTTATAGGCATCTTCCAATGCAGTGCTGGAAGTTGCGTACGCTCCATCGGTTTGGTAAGACTGGCGACTACGTTGACTGGCAAATAACATCGATTCTAGTTGCGCCAACAACATCTCAGGATAACCTAATGACTGACAAATTTTTTGCAAAATTTGTTCCTCGCTATTAGATTTTTTGCCGTCTGCATAAACAGCCTGTAATTGAATTTCGATAAACATTTGAGTTAACGTAATTTTCCCACCTATACTTTCACGAAATTCTTGCAGTACTTGGTCTAAATCAAAACCAGGTTGTTTACCTTGATTAAACAGTGCAATTGCAGCAACACGTTGTTCTTTGCTCAAACGCATTTGTTGCATTACCCGTTCAGCCAATGCAATTTCTTCTTGAGAGACATGCCCATCTGACTTAGCGATGTGCCCCAATACAGAAAAAGTGGCATCAAAAAAAGCGTTTTGCCTTCGCGTTTTCCTATGGGGATCAAAACCGACACCACCGCCTTTCATAGCAACTACATTGCGGTCTAGCATGTGGCCAAGAAATACTCCAACCATCGTGCCAAACAAAGTATCAGTCAATGCATAACCTAATATGCCGCCCAGGATTTTACCCCACCATCTCATAACCACTTATATATTCTTAATCTAATTTATATCAAACGTTATATTGCACATGTACGAAACCCTGCAAACACGTCATTTCGGTCAGCGCCATAATAATTACGTAAAGTAGTACGCAAAATACGACTGCGTGTTGGCCATGCTCCTCCACGCAATACTTTAGTTTCAGAAAATAATGGACGCGAATATTCTGTATACCAATCGGGAGAAAATCCAGGATAGGGTTCAAAACTAGAAGAGGTCCATTCCCAAACATTTCCAAACATTTGTCTACAGCCAAATTTATTATCACTTTCTGCAAAATCATCTACTGCAGTTGTTCCAAGCTGCGCACAATCCAAGTTAGCATGATGGTTTACGAATTCATCTTCACCAAGAGAAATAGATTCAGGATAGATGATTTTTTCATTTTGATCTGAATTTATTTCAGTTGCATGGCAAGCCGCTGCAAATTCCCACTCGGCCTCAGTGGGTAACCGTCGATTGCTCCATTTACAAAATGCCTGCGCTTCATACCAGCTTATGTGGCAAACAGCATGACTCAATTTTAAAGGCTGCCAATAATCAAACTCTCTTACATGCCATTGCTTATCACAATCTTTTTTCCAATAAACTGGATGTTGTAGTTTTTTTTCTTGCAACCATTTCCATGCTGCAGGAGACCAATATATTTCTTTTTGATAACCACCTGCTTCCACAAACTCAAGATAATGCTCATTATTAACTGAATATTTAGCAATTGAAAAAGGGGCAACATAGGTTTTATGCGCCCACTTTTCGTTATCAAAAATAAATTCATCATTACGTTCTGCGCCCAACATGAATTGGCCACCAGGAATCTCCATGTCCTCATTTACTATCGCTGATCTATTTTCATCACAAGAATTACTCGCAATATAATTTGGTTTTGGAAATGCCAAAGTTTGCCTTGTGCAAAGAAAGGCTTCGTTATGCATATCTTCATGAAATAGCGCCAATAAATAAAAATATTTTGCTTGCTTGTTCAGTTCAATTTTTCTAAGCAACTCCAATTCTCGCTGCAAGACTTCGTTCATGTAAGTAAAAGTATTTTGCAAGCTGGGCAAAGGAAGGTCCCATCGATCTTTATGCTGAATCTCGATGGAATCAAACAAAGCATCTGATTCCTTATGTATGGGCGGTTGGCCGCCCAGATGTCGCAATACCCATGTCTCATGGAAATAGGCAGCATGCGCAATTTCCCAACGCAAAGGATTAACAGTTGGCAAAATCTCTCCCATGAGTTGCTGATCATCTAAGTTTTCAACTAGCGCCAGCGTTCTAGAGCGCGCATCCAGTAGAGCTGCGGACAGAGTTTCAATAGTGGCATTTGCGTAATTCAATGTCTTTCACCAAGCGATTAGATATTCTCTAACCATACAATAGAGGTATGATATTTACACTCATGAAAATTATTCTTATCACGCCTGCACTACCGAAATCTCGGGCGGGGAATCGTGTTACTGCAGCTCGATGGAAAACAATATTGCTAGAGCTCGGTCATGAGGTTACGGTAAAAACTCAGCTTGAAGACAGGCCACAATTAAATTCAAAATATGACTTAATGATTGCACTCCATTCTTGGCGTAGCGCAAAATCAGTTCAACTTTTTAAACGGCAATTTCCAAATAAGCCATTAATCGTAGCGTTGACCGGGACGGATCTATACAAATTTATAAAAAGCCACCGCAAACCCACACTACGCTCAATAGAGCTCGCTGATAAATTAATCACACTACATAACATTGCAGATTTAGTGATCCCCAAAGAATACCACTACAAAGTCCATGTAATTTATCAATCAGCTGATTTTCTCAAGAGAAAAATCAATAAAAA
>JBCCEI010000056.1:0-12124 GCA_039030355.1 Pseudomonadota bacterium
AGTGGTCTTTCTTTTCTTCAATTTCAAATCCTTCAGCATAAATTTTCATAATCTCTGCACCTGCTTGTTTGGCTATATCACAAACAGGATTGACCAGGTCCTTCAGCCGTATATCATTAATTTCCATGTTGAGTGATTATCTAGGAATTAAGCGTTAATGCAATTGCCAATAAACTGGAGTGCAATTTCTACGGTGTTTCTGGACATGGATGGCACATTATTGGATTTGTATTTTGATAATTATTTCTGGCACGAGCATGTGCCGTTACGTTTTAGTGAAAAACACGCAATTGAATTTGAGGAAGCCAAACAAGAATTACTTGCGCGCTACACGAGTAAGGTGGGTTCATTAGACTGGTATTGTGTTGATTATTGGGCACAGGAACTTGAATTGGATATTGAAGCATTAAAACGTGAAGTTTCTAAATACATTCAGATCTTCCCCAACGTTGAAAAGTTCCTGAAAAAGCTAAAACAACATAACAAACATATTGCATTGGTGACTAATGCACATCGAAAAAGTGTGGCGGTAAAAATGGACCATCTGGATCTTGACGGCTATTTTGACAAAATAATTTCGTCACATGACTATGGGCATGCAAAAGAGCAACAAGCGTTTTGGCATAGCTTGATGAAAGCAGAGCCATTTGATCCAAATAAGACCTTATTTATTGATGACAATCTATCCGTACTACAGTCTGCGGAGCATTATGGGATTAAACATTTATTATCAGTTAAACAACCTGATAGTACTAAACCAAAACAAGATACTATGCACTTTTATGGGTTGTCAGATTTTGAGGAGATAATGCCAGGCTAGTTTTTTCTCAACCTCTTTTCCAGCGTTTGAAGCGTTTTTTACAATACGCTAGTAGCGTTTCATAGTCTGGAAAATAAAGATCAAAGTCTTCTTCAGCGGGTGAGTCAAACTCACAATAGTCATTGGTATGGTCTCGACAAATTTGTGGCCTCACCTCGTAAATGCCGCAGCCACCATCGGGTTGAAGATGGCCACACTTTGCTGCAAAAGACACCCACCAGCCTTCATCATCCTTATAAACTGATACATTTTTATGTGACACCTGCCAAAGCATATGTTCAAAGTCGGTTTTAGTTTTTGGTGTTTCAAGTTCCTCGGTCACATAACTACAGCAATATGAATTAGTGCAAAATCCACATTTGTTGTCCGCGGTGATTTCAACTCCAGGCTCAAGTTTTACTTTAATGTCGGCTAATAATTCCATTTTGAGATACTGAATAGTGGTTAGTTGCGTTTATTATAAACGCGCATGTAAACAGATGAAACAAACTTTGTTTACGGTATAACTGGCTAATTATTGTCTTATGGTGTTTCACTCCATGAGAAAGCACAGTCTAGTTCAGAGCGCACAATGCGTAGACCATTTAATCCTTGTTCTGACAAAACTGCTAAAGGTGTTTGATTTTGAAAACGCCGATGTGGCGTACGCATCCAAACGATACCCATGTGTGCATTGCGTGGAAAACTGGTGCGAAGTGCATCTGCAATGCCTGCAATATGCTCGATACGTTCAAAAGTATCTTTTGAATCAGGAAAGGCTTCTCCATCACGAAAACGATCCAAGTGGCGTATACGAATATTTTTTGGTAAAGCTAGCAACTGAAGAATATCTTGACCAGAAACTTCCCACTCATCTAGCACTCGCATAGTATGGCGCGTTACGTCTATTAGCTGCTTGCTACTGAGTGATGGCATATTGTAATAAATGAAGCCTACAGCTTCACTTAATCTTCAGGGTCTTTATTTTTATTGGGCTTTTTAAATTCAATGACAGTTGAAGTTTTCGGTTCATCTGCAAAACGAGGCCGTTCTATGTTTTCAATTCCAGATTGTTCAGCTAGCTCTCGTTCACGTGCAGAGATGAGGCCAAAGCAATCACGAATGTCTTTAATAGTTTGTTCACTCAATGGATGGCGCATACCTGGTCCAGGAGTGGTGTCCTTGACTATTTGAGCCAATAATTTGCGCATTACGACCAATATGCGTTGTTCTTTGCTACGTGTAGCCATTTTGTGTTCAATGTAGACTTATATTTACTGTTAGAAACTTATTGATAAGTTTTGAGTCTCAATGTTTGTCAGTATAGCATTGATCCCTTATATCTAAGGTGTTTGGTTAGCGTAAAATACAAAAAGATTGAAAATATTTAGTAATAGAGGAGATGATAATGCGGCAAGCAGAGTTTTCAATTGGCCAGTTAGTCCTACATAAAAAGTTTAACTATCGTGGTGTTATTTATGATGTTGATGCGGAATATACTGGAACAGAAGAATGGTATGAAAAAGTTGCCAAATCTAAGCCACCAAAAAATAAGCCTTGGTATCATGTTTTGGTTGATGGCCAATTAATGACAACCTATGTTGCTGAAAGACATTTACAAGTTGATGCTAGCCAAGAACCGATAACTCATCCACTTACAGAAGATTTTTTTGATTGTTTTGAGAATGGGGCTTATCAAAATTATCGTTCGAGTAATTAAGTAAAAAAATGATTAAATCAATCACTGAATTTGTTCAGGCTAAAATTACCAAAAATAATAGTGAGACTGTAGACGAGCAACATATATTGCATTTGGCTTCTACTGCTTTGTTATTGGAAGTAAGTCGTGCAGATTTTGATATACAAGATGAGGAATTAAAATCGATTGCGAAATCATTGTCTAAAAGATTTAATTTCTCTGAGGATGAGGCGAGTAACTTGATCAATTTAGCTCGTACCGAACAAGATAGTCATGTATCGATTCATCCATTTATAAAAATTATCAACGACGGGTGCTCTGCAGAAGAGAAAAAAAAATTAATGGAAGATTTATGGCGCGTGGCGTATGCAGATGAAATTCTTGATAAGTATGAAGAGTACCAGCTTCGTAAAATAGCAGACTTACTCTATATTCCACATAGTGTTTTTATTCAAACTAAGCTAAATGTTACCGAGACATAAACTTAATTTACACTATGAAATAAAAAAGGGTACGTACAACGTACCCTTTTTACATTGGTGTGTCTTAAATCATTAAGACAGTATAATTCAAGCTTACTTGATTTATACCATACTCTTTAAACCTTTAAGTGGGAGTACTTTTATCCCTTTACTTGCAGGTTTAGCTTTAAACATCATTTCTTCGCCCGTGAATGGGTTGATACCTTTGCGTGCTTTTCTTGCAGGTTTTTTGACTACTTTTATCTTCAATAAACCAGGAAGATTAAAATAGCCCGCGCCGCGAGGTTTCAATTCTTTGGCGATACATTTTTCAAGGGCCTCAAATACAGAAGAAACTTCCTTGCGAGAAAGATCGGTTTCGTCAGAGATGAAATTTAGGATTTCAGACTTTGTAGGTGGTTTTTTTACAGATGAGCTTTTTGTAGCGGCCATGCATAATTCCTCTAGATCGATAATGAACAATTAATTTAGTGCGGCGGTATGATCAAACACTATGATAAAAAATACAATAGCAATGTTAAAATAAATGCCTAAAACATAGGCCTTTTTCACATTTTAGAAAGATTACGAACAATTTTGATCAAGCTTGTTTGTCAATGCTATTTAAATTTTCTTCTTAAGTCGTGTTTTTGCAAAAGCGGTAGAGGGCAACTTCGCCAAGCAAGTTGGGTAATAATTTGCTACCCAGGCTATTACGATGGGCATGATCCACAGCTGAGCGTTGTACAATTTTTATACCACTGCTGTCGCACAGATCCTCGAAATCTTGTAAGGAGCACAAGTGTATATTCGGCGTATCATGCCAAGTATTGGGAAGTGTGCGTGTGATTGGCATGTGGCCACCGAGTGCTAACTGTATGCGGTTTTTCCAATAAGCCATATTTGGAAAAGTTACGATGCCTTCTTTACCAATGCGCATCATTTGCTTTAATAGTTCTTCAGGATGTTGAATGGCTTGTAAAGTTTGTGTCATAACAACATAGTCAAATGAGTTTTCCTCAAAAAATTCAGTAATGCCTTCATCCAAGTTTGTTTGAATTACTTGAACGCCTTTGATAATACATTTGATTATATTTGTATTATCAATTTCTAAGCCATAACCAGTTACATTTTGAGTTTTTTGCAAGTGATGAAGTAATGCTCCATCACCACAACCTAAATCTAATACACGTGTATTGGGCTTGATCCAATCGCAGATCAGTTCTAGGTCTGGCCTTAATTGTTTATCAAGTTTGTTTTTATTAGTATTCATATACAGTGATTCAAACTTCAACTGTATCCATGTAAGCATGCAATGCAGCATGATACTCAGGTATAGGAGTTAGGAATGCATCGTGTCCAAGCTCTGCATCAATTTCTGCATAGCTGACTTTTTTATTTGCAGCAATAAGTGCAGTTACAATTTCACGTGAACGCGCAGGCGTAAAACGCCAGTCACCAGTAAAAGATACAACTAGAAATTTTGCATTTGTATCTTTAAATATCTTTGATAAATTATTATTAAAATGTAATGCCGGATCAAAATAGTCAAGTACCTTGGTCATTAATAAATAAGTATTTGCGTCAAACCGATCAACAAAAGACTTTCCTTGATAGCGCAAATAACTTTCAACTTGAAATTCAACATCAAATCCAAAATTGAGTTTTCCTTCTCGTAAATCCCGTCCAAATTTTTCACGCATAGCATCATCAGATAAATAAGTAATATGGCCAAGCATGCGCGCAAGCATTAATCCTTGGCGAGGAATTGTGTCGTGTTCATAATAACGACCCTCATGAAACGCGGGGTCTGAAAATATTGCCTGACGTGCCACCTCATTAAACGCAATGTTCTGTGCAGTGAGTTTTGGTGTTGCGGCAATAACTAATGCATGACGCAGCCGTTCGGGATAATCTAAAGCCCATTGCATCACCTGCATGCCGCCGAGGCTGCCGCCAATAACTGCGGCCCACTGTTGAATGCCCAATTCATCTGCAAGGTGGCCTTGGCTGATTATCCAATCATGTACTGTTACGAGTGGAAAATCAGGCCCATAAGGCTTACCAGTTTTTGGGTTAATCGTGTTTGGGCCACTACTACCTTTGCAGCCACCTAAGTTGTTTGGACACACAATAAAAAAACGGTTGGTATCGAAAGGTTTGCCAGGCCCAATGCAATTGTCCCACCAGCCTGGTTTGCGATCTTCCATGTTGTAATAGCCTGCTACATGTTGGTCGCCGGATAATGCATGACAAATTAACAGTGCATTGCTTTTGTCCGCATTCAATTCACCATAGGTTTCATACGCCAGTGTAAATTCGGGCAAGCTGCGACCACAGTCAAGTTGCAAGGGTTTCTTGATAGTTAAAAATTGGGTCTCGACAAGCCCAACTGAATCTGCAGGGATAACGTCTGGCACGTTTTATTTAATGTAAATTAGCTGTGATGATGCAGTGTAATGATCGCGCTAAGCGTGCGCAACGTTAATGATGGGAGTAGAGCTTGTTAAATAGAGTGAAGGAAAATTTTCACGCAATATAAGCCCAATAAAACCGCTAATGTTGATAGATCAAAAACGCCAACTGGAGGAATCAGTTTACGTGCTGGACGAATTAATGGTTCAGTAATGGAACGTAGTATCGGTGTGAGAGGATTGCTCTGACCATGTAAGTGTGGGGCGACCCAACTGATAATGACTAAAATAATGATTGCAAAAATAAATACATTAAGCACTTGATTCAGGACGCCCACTACCGCAGGAACAATTAACGAGCTTAGTAATACATTTTTACTTATCAAAAAACTACGTGCCGCTAATTCAATAAATTTTAATATAACGACTAATAAAATTGCTGCAGTGTCAAACTTGCCAATACTTGGTACAAACTTGCGTAACGGTGTGAGGACAGGATTCGTGACAGTCAAAATGAATTGTGAAAATGGGTTATAAAAATCTGCACGCGTGAGGCCTAGCAACACACGTAGAATTACGGCATAGATATAGAGGCTAAATAAAACATGGATCAAAAAATCAAGGACGTTACTAATGGGATTCATGCTGACTACTCTTGTTCGATATATTTTTTATAACTTTCAATTTGCTAATGACTTTGACTTGTTAGCTGCTTCTTGAATAGCCGTTTCAACAATTTTTTGCATTTCGTTTTTCTGCATGGAGTTTATTGCTGCTTCTGTTGTGCCACCCTTTGAAGTAACTGCTAGTCGTAAATCTTTCGGTGACTGGCCAGTTTTAGTTATTAACTTAGCTGCTCCTGCAGCAGTAGCTACAGCCAATTCTCCTGCTTGTAACTCGGTTAAACCCATATTTTTTCCAGCTTCAATCATGGATTCTATCAAATAGAAAAAGTAAGCAGGCCCGCTACCCGAAATTGCAGTCACTGCATTTAACAATGTTTCATTATCTAGCCAACATACTGCGCCAACACAACTAAGTATTTTATCCGCGATCGCTTTTTGTTCATCAGAGACTTCAGCGCTTGCATACACGCCCGAGATGCCAGCTTGCACCAATGCAGGTGTATTTGGCATACAACGAATGATTGGCAGCTCACCGCCCAGCCAATGATCAATATTTTTAATTAACATTCCTGCAGCGATTGATATGATTAACGGGCGCTTAATTTGGCAATCCGCAGCAATCTGTTCGCATGCCGATTGCATAACTTGTGGTTTTACTGCAAGCACCACAACATTAGCAATATTGATTGCTGCCTCCGATTGAGTGTAAACATGGCAGCGAGGAAAAATATCATTAAGTTTTTTAGTCATCGCGTGGTCGCGATCCACGATTGAGATATTATCTGCCGGCCATCCACTATCTAACAAGCCCGTCACTAGAGCTTGCCCCATATTGCCACCGCCAATAAAAACGATATTCAAGCTTTGTTTTGATTCAATCATGATTTTTATTAATTTCGTTTACCAAAAATAGCAGTACCCACGCGTACTATTGTTGCCCCTTCGGCAATGGCCGCATCAAGATCATTGCTCATGCCCATTGAGAGCGTATCTAGGTCAAATCCATTTTGATTAAGTAACTCAAATTGTTTGCGTAATTTTGCAAATGCTGTTCTTTGCTGTGTAGTATCGCCGCTTGCTTGCGGAATTGCCATCAAGCCACGCAATTTTATGTTTTTTAATTGGATAATTTTCTCGGCTAGCCCTTTTATATCAGCAGGTGCAACCCCTGATTTAGATGCTTCACCATCAATATTAACCTGGATGCAAACTTGTATGGGTGATAGATTTTCTGGCCTTTGGGCTGCAATTCGTTCTGCGATGATGGAGCGTTCAATTGTGTGAATCCAAGAAAAATGTTCTGCAACTAATCGGGTTTTGTTTTTTTGTAGCGGGCCAATAAAGTGCCAATGTAAATTTTGACTAGCAAGGTTTTGAATTTTATCTACACTCTCTTGCACATAATTTTCACCAAAATGTGTTTGTCCACATTTAGCAGCTGCAAGAATATCGTCAATCGGTTTAGTTTTACTTACCGCAAGTAGCTGAACACTATTTTCTTTGCGCTGATATTTTTGTTCCAAGCGATGTATAGTTTTCTCAACGTCCAAAAGTCGGGATTTTATTAGCGAATTTTCAGTCATGTTGAATAGTCTTTTAAAGAAATAAACTGCTTATATAGTGAATAATCAGATGTCTAAAAATGTTGCCAAAGTCACATAAGTAACTCAATTTCGATGCGTTTTTTGAACTGCACCGGTCCAATTTGGGCCATTTAGTCGCATGAATCTAGCGGCTTGTCGAGAATCAAACTCTGCCCCACCTTATTCGATCGACACTAGCGTTATCAGATGCTCAGCCCAGCTTCTTTGCAAGCATAATTCTGCCTCTAAGGGACTGAGGTAGGTAGGGTTTACGACTGAATTCGTTCAGTACAGGGAGTATACATAAACCGAGCTTAAAAGGAGTATAAGTGGATATTTCGCAGTTGCTAGCATTCAGCGTTAAGAATGGTGCTTCAGACTTACACCTCTCTGCGGGTGTTCCTCCCATGATTCGTGTGGATGGTGATGTGAGACGAATCAATGTTCCAGCAATGGAGCATCGTCAAGTTCATGAAATGGTGTATGACATCATGAACGATAAACAGCGTAAAGATTATGAAGAATTTCTAGAAACTGACTTTTCATTTGAGATTCCTGGTTTAGCACGATTTCGTGTTAACGCATTTATTCAAAATCGTGGTGCAGGTGCGGTGTTTCGTACCATTCCAAGCAAAATTCTTACCCTTGAAGATCTAGCATGTCCGAAAATATTTGAAGAAATTGCAAGTTATCCGCGTGGATTGGTATTAGTTACTGGCCCAACTGGTTCTGGTAAATCCACAACACTTGCAGCAATGATGGATCATAAAAATGACAATGAATACAGTCATATTCTAACTATTGAAGATCCAATTGAATTTGTTCACGAAAGTAAAAAAAGTTTAATTAATCAGCGCGAAGTGCATCGTGACACATTAGGTTTTAACGAAGCACTGCGTTCTGCATTACGTGAAGATCCCGATACTATTCTGGTTGGTGAGCTTCGTGATTTAGAAACGATTCGACTTGCATTGACTGCGGCAGAAACCGGCCACTTAGTATTAGGTACATTGCATACCAGTTCTGCATCAAAAACCATCGACCGTATTATTGATGTTTTTCCGGGTGCTGAAAAAGATATGGTGCGTTCCATGTTGGCGGCATCATTACGCGCAGTTATTTCACAAACGCTTTGTCGAAAAATTGGTGGAGGGCGTGTGGCAGCACATGAAATTCTCATTGGTACACCAGCTATTCGTAACTTGATTAACGAAGATAAAGTCGCACAAATGTATTCGGCAATTCAAACCGGTAATAACGTTGGTATGCAGACTTTAGATCAAAACCTACAAGAAATTTTATCGAAAGGTTTAATTGCTCGTGAAGAAGCGCGCCGTAAGGCAGAGAACAAGGCAGATTTTTAAAGCCTACTTTAAAAATTTATATAGCAAAGAGTGTAGTTAAAGGAAGAAACTATGGATAGAGATAAGGCGATAAGCTTTATGCACGACTTATTGCGTAACCTCCTTACAAAAGGCGGTTCCGACTTATTTGTTACCGTGGGTGCGCCACCCTCAATGAAAATTGACGGCAAGATGGTTCCCGTGACCAATCAGCCACTTACTATGAGTCATGCGCAGGTGTTAGTGCGCTCTATCATGAATGATAAACAGTCAAGAGAGTTTGAAGAAACCCAAGAATGTAACTTTGCTATTAGTCTTCCCAACGTTTCACGTTTTCGTGTTAATGCTTTTGCACAACGCGGCAGTCCCGGTATGGTCTTGCGTGTAATTAATTCAGAAATACCAAAGTTTGAATCATTAAAATTACCCCCCGTATTGCGTGATATCTCAATGACCAAGCGCGGTTTAGTTATTTTCGTTGGTGGTACGGGCAGTGGTAAATCAACTTCGCTGGCTGCGATGGTAGGTTATCGCAATGAAAATAGTTTTGGGCATATTGTAACCATTGAAGACCCAATTGAATTTGTCCATAAACATAAGAATTGCATCATTACACAACGTGAAGTGGGTGTAGATACAGAAGATTATGACATTGCATTAAAAAATACTTTGCGTCAGGCGCCTGATGTGATTCTAATCGGTGAGATTCGTGATCGTGCGACGATGGAACATGCCATTGCTTTTGCAGAAACCGGTCACCTATGTTTATCAACATTGCACGCAAACAGCACAAACCAAGCGCTGGATCGCATCATCAACTTTTTCCCAGATGATCGACGTGATCAATTGTTAATGGATCTTTCCTTAAACTTGAAATCTGTAATTTCACAACGATTGTTGCCGATTAAGGGTGAAGATGGACGTGTGCCTGCAGTTGAAGTCATGTTGAATACACCTTTGATGGCAGATTTAATTTTCAAAGGCCAGGTGCATGAAATGAAAGCACTAATTGCCAAGTCAAATGAGTTGGGCATGCAAACTTTTGATCAACATTTATTCCATCTAATCGATGCTGGAATGATTACGATGGAAGATGGATTACGCAATGCTGATTCTGTAAATGATTTACGTTTACGCTTGAAGCTAGATAGTAAGAGCTCGAAAGATCAAGATTTGCTTGATGGTACGGATGGCCTCATGGTTGAAGAAACGGATGAAGATGCAGGTTTAATTGCACCAACCAAGCGGGCAAACCTTGGGTAAGGCGATAAAATTAAGTAAATGAACATCGATCCTTATTTAAAATTAATGGTGGAGCAAAATGCTTCTGACCTGTTTTTTACAACAGGTGCGCCAGTGTGCACGAAAGTTGAGGGTGTAACACGTCGTGTCAGCCGTAATGTTCTAGAGCCTGGCGTGGTGAAAAAAATCGCTTACAGCATCATGGATGATCAGCAGATACGAGAATTTGAAATGACCAAGGAAATGAACCTTGGTATCTCGGTTGCTGGTGCGGGTCGTTTCCGTGTCAATATGTATTATCAGCGTGGCGAGATCTCAATGGTGATTCGTTACATTAAAGGTGATATTCCCGACATGGAGAATTTGGGTTTGCCCCCAATTCTTCGAAAATTAGTGATGAAGAAAAATGGTTTAGTTCTGGTTGTAGGCTCAACCGGTTCTGGTAAATCAACTACGCTTGCATCGATGATTGAACATCGTAACTTAGAGCAAACCGGACATATCCTAACCATTGAAGACCCAATTGAATATGCGTTTAGCCATAAAAAATCGATTATTGGTCAGCGCGAAGTTGGGTTAGACACGCTTTCTTATGAAAATGCGCTACGTGAGGCAATGCGTGAAGCACCGGACTTGATTATGATCGGTGAGGTGCGTGATAAACAAACCATGGAGGCTGCGATCACTTATGCTGATACGGGTCATTTATGTTTAACGACACTACACGCAGTAAATTCTAACCAAGCTTTAGATCGAATTGTTAACTTCTTCCCGCCGGAAGCAAAATCACAGATTTTGATGGACCTCTCATTAAACTTGCGTGGCATTATTTCGCAAAGATTGATCCCAGATGTTGAAGGTGGTCGTGTACCGGCAGTAGAAGTATTAATTAACACCCCATACATATCAGAATTGATCAAACGTGGTGATGTTGGTGAAATTAAAGCCATTATGGAGAAAGGTGCGGCCGCAGGTATGCAAACCTTTGATCAATCACTCTATGATTTATACAAGAGTGAGCGTATTTCACTTGACGAAGCACTTGGTAATGCAGATTCTCGCGGTAACCTTGAGTGGCAAATTAACTTTGGAGGCGGTGTTAAAAGTGTTAGCGAATCGAGCGACCAGCTTGTATTCCCTTCGGAAGTACCAAACCAAATAGGCAGCAAAAAAAGCAAAGCACCTCCTGTATTGTCTGATTCGCCTGATGATAGTAGTTCTTTAGACAGCCATGTTGGATTTGATGATGACATATTTGAAGAAGAAATAGGTGATGATGAAGATCCTGTCGAACCAGGTAAGGGTATCTTTGACGATGTTGAAGGTAGTGATAAGGATGACGGGTATTTGGATCGATTAAAGTCAGTGTTTGGTGATAAATGAACCCATGGATGGGTGAATATGATGTCCATCAAGGATGATGCAACATATTCAATTCTTGCGAGCGTAAGCGACACAATTTTTATATTGTAAAAAGCACCTTAGTCTTTTCGCTCTCTACTTAAGTTTATATTCTTTTACTTAGCTTTTGTTTCGTCAAAAGTACCCAAAAGCATTGCGCGAACATCACTTATATCCTCGAAGCTTGCTAAATTTGGCGACTCACCAACTCGCTACGCTCAAACACGGTTCGCCTTATTCCAAATTTAACTAATGCTTCTCGGCGTGATGTAATGCGCGATTGAGTAGTGATAACATAAAGTGTTAAAAATTTTGGGTGACGACTTTAATGCATAATGGCTTCTTCAAATTTTTAAGTACAGTTAGAGATGTAGTAGCTTTAATGCATAAACAATTCATTCTAATTTTTATTCTTTTATGGGCGCCTGTACTGGGTTTTATAGCTTTCGATTTCTATACATATTTTTTTCTTTATGAAAAAGATGAATATACAGTGATAGAAGAAGTTTCATATGAAATTATATTTTGGTTTTTATGTGTAATTTTTGCTGTAAAA
>JBCCEI010000057.1:0-12096 GCA_039030355.1 Pseudomonadota bacterium
GCTAATACTAATCAAAATATACAAGATACTAGAGAATCGCAAAAACAAATTAAAAGTGCGTCTTAGAAAGGTTTTACTACAGCTAAAATAACAACTATAAATAATGCAATTACCGGTGCTTCGTTAAACCAGCGATACCAAACATGTGATTTTTTATTAGCATCGTTAGCAAATATTTTCACGATCCTTCCACACCATATATGATAGATAATCAGTAAAACGATTAAAATCAGTTTTACATAGATCCAGCCAAACGATACATAAACATTCCAATTTGGTAGAAGTAGAGCTAATCCTAAAATTACAGTTAGCGCCAAACTGGGGCCAGTAAAACGATATAGCTTCTTTTCCATAATTTTGAGGCGCTCACTAGTGGCAGAATCCTCGGTCATAGCGTGGTGCACAAATAAGCGTGGCAGATAGAACAAACCCGCGAACCATGTGATCACAAAAATAATATGAAAGGCCTTTAACCAGAGCATGGCACTTTCCTAAATATCATATGAACTTTTAAACTTTTCTTTTGTAAGAATGCCGTAAACTCTTATTATATCAGGGCCAATCGTGCTGCTAATGCAAAGTGCTTCTACTCCTTCTTGAATGAATAATTCACGCGCGGAATCAGCTGTAGCGCGTAGATCAATGCTTGTAACTTGTAAGCGTTTAGCAGGAATTTTCATCAAGTCAATTTGCTCTGTTATTATTTGTTCTTCATCCTCTAAATATATATTTAGATCGGATGTAGGCAAAATTGCAATCGGTTCTTCAGCTTCCACCACAATCCATTCTTTACTTTGAGCAACAAGATTTTCAGCTTCTTGTTTAGAGACAATATTTGTGCTGCGATGAATATTACGGTTCATTACATTTGCCACGCCCACGCGACGCAATGCTTGAATAGTTGGCTCATGCCGATAATCTAATCCTTTGAGTTGCATTAACATTCGATAAATAGAACGTTGGCCAAACAACTGACTTGCTGTGAGCTGTGCAGTAACAATAGCCAACATGCCTGGTAAGATTATATTTGGATTACTAGTCAGTTCAAAAACAGCGGTTAATGCGGCAAGCGGTGCCTGTAAAGTTGCCCCCATCATTGCACCCATGCCAATCAATGCGTACATGCCTGGAGAAGATGCAAGGTCAGGAAATAAAGGCTGTGCAATTATACCTAAAATGCCACCAAGGCTTGCGCCGATTACAAGTGTAGGGCCAATTAATCCTGCAGGTAATCCCAATCCAATACTGCAGGCGGTTGCAATCAATTTGGCAACAAAAATGATCAGTAATAAGGTTAAACCAATATTGTTCACCAGGGAATTATTCACCGTATCATAGCCGATGCCCATTATTTGTGGTGCTACAATTGCTAGTAATCCCGTTATGGTTCCTGCAATAGTAAACTTTGACCAGATCGACAAATTTTTTCCAGCCTTTGACGCTAGTTTTGTTAAATAAATAAATGCAAACGCAGCGACGCCGGTGATGACACCAAGAAACATTACATAAGGAAGTTCAAGTAAATTTGTTAGTTGAAAGTTTGGTACCGAAAACACAACTTCTGCACCAAATACAGCATGTGTAATCGCAGTTGCACTTACCGCAGCTAAAATGACAGGTAAAAAGCTTGCTAATGTATATTCCATCATCACCACTTCGAGTGCGAAGATGACACCAGCAAGCGGTGTGTTAAAAGATGCGCCAATGGCAGCAGCTGTACCACAAGCAACCAAAGTACGAATTGTATTATTTGGTAGGCCGAGTTGCTGTCCAACTAAACTGCTTGTGGCAGCGCCAAGATGAATTGCCGGGCCTTCTCTTCCTAGTGATTGTCCTGAAATAATTGCAACTGCAGCGCCAATGTATTGCAAAATAAACGCACGTATTCCTAAATTGCCCTGATGATAGGCAAGGCGTTCCATGACGTGTGAAACGCCAACACTGGAATCTTTTTTGGCCAGCAATTTAAAGATTGCAGCGATCAGGATTGCACCAGCAATTGGCAATAAAATTCGATAATTAACTGTGAGGCCTTCATAGTTTTCTGGATCACCATAAGGTAGAAAGAAGGTTTGTGTGGTTTCAATCAGTAATCGGAACGATATGATTACCAAGCCAGTTAACAATCCAGCCAATGTACCTAAGACAGCAAGTTGAATGAGGGCATCAGGACGCGAAGTACGTAGACGTAAGTTCTCTAGAGCGTCTCTGACTAAATTACGAATCGATGACTCCTTTCTCATGACACAGATTATGCCAGAGCTTCATATCATGCGCTTTAGAAGAAACTTATTAGCTTGTATGATGCACCAAGATTACTACCGGGCAGATTTAGATTAATTAATCGCTCGAAATTTAATTATCAGCTCAGATGGGAAATAGCACGCATGATCTCAGTAGGCATTATTGGTGGTACCGGATATACCGGTGTTGAGTTGCTGCGCATTTTGGTTTCACATCCAAATGTTGAGATTAAAGTTGTAACTTCACGCTCCGAAGCAGGCAAGAAAGTTTCAAGCGTGTATCCTAGTTTGTTGGCTAATCTTGATCTGGACTTCACTGAACCTGATGTTGCTGCATTAAAGCAATGTGATTGTGTATTTTTTGCGGCACCCAATGGAACAGCAATGTTGATGACGCCTGATCTTATAGAAGCTGGTGTAAAAGTGATCGATCTTGCAGCAGATTTTCGTATCAATGACGCAGATACATGGGAGCAGTGGTACAAACAGCCTCATGCTTGTCCAGAGTTGCTTAGAAATGCGGTGTATGGTTTGCCTGAACTCCATCGAGATAAAATAAAAAATGCACAATTGGTTGCAAACCCTGGTTGTTACCCGACGGCTATAATTTTAGGTTTTGTACCATTGCTTGAAGCAGGCATCGAAAAAAATTGCCAGCTGATTGCAGATGCTAAATCTGGTGTGAGTGGTGCGGGAAGAGCAGCAGCAGTGCCCACGCTATTTAGTGAAGCGGGTGAAAACTTTAAAGCTTACAATGTAAATGCACATCGACATTGGCCAGAAATAAAACAAGAACTAGAGTCGGTTGTCTCGCATGATTTGAAGTTTATATTTACTCCGCACCTTACACCTATGGTGCGTGGAATTTTTGCAACCTTATACCTAACAAAATATGAGTCTTCATCTGAATTGTTATCGCTATATCAGCAGCGATACAAGGACGAACCCTTTGTGCACGTTTTAGATGAAGGAATGCTACCTGAAACAAAACATGTTCGTGTGTCAAATCAATGCATTCTATCAGTTTCCAAACCCTACGGCGGCGATACCGTAGTAGTGTTGTCTGTAATTGATAATCTGGTAAAAGGTGCCGCGGGCCAAGCGGTACAAAATATGAATTTAATGTTTTCAATTGATGAAACCACGGCATTAATGCAGGCTGGTGCGTACCCTTAATGCTGAATATAAAATCACAAAACGGTTCTTACATAATCTCATTTGCAGTAACAGCAGGGTTTTTTTTATTGTCTATGTTTTTTGCTTATTGGGTAGGCGCAAATGGAATGCGCATTCCGTTCATTTCTTCAAAAAGCGCAGTTGAATTTGAAAGTAGTGATGAACAAATTCGGTTTCTAGATAAAAAAGTTCGTGAATTAGAGAGTGAATTAGCGTTTGTAAAACGTTCTACTAAAGTTGAATTGGCAGCAGTAGAAGAAATGAAGAAAACTTTGCAAGAAAAAGATCTTGAATTACTTGAGTTAAATCAAGAACTGCATTTTTACAATACATTGTATACCGCCAACACTGATAACACGCTAATACACATCAAAGCATTTAATTTGCATAAAGACTTAGTCGCAGGGAAATATATTTATGAATTAGTGCTCACAGGTGTTGCAAAGAAAAGTGAAGAGAAAATGACAGGTGTAATCGGCTTAAGTGTAGATGGTGAGCAGCAAGAAATTTTGAAGCGTTTGGTTTTTGAAGATGCAAGTGAGATAACGGATACCTCGCTGAAATTTTCATTTAAATATTTTCAAAAAATATCCGGAAGTTTTACTTTGCCGGATGATTTCGAACCCTCTGGCGTTCATGTAGAAGTTCGTCGCGATAAGAGTAAAAGTCAGCCCATTGCGGTGAGCTATAATTGGGATGAAATTTTCACCAAAAGTTAAGATTAGGACACTATGGCATTGAAGAAAAAAATAAAAACCATGCATGTTGATACATTGGTGGGTAAAAAATCGAAAATTGTTGGCGATATCCTTTTCACTGGAGGGGTGCATATTGAGGGCGTAGTTGAAGGAAATCTCATGCCAGACGAAATTGATCAGGGTTTTGTTGTGGTAAGTGAATCAGGAATGGTGAAAGGTGAGATTCGTGGTCCCACTATTATTGTTTATGGCACAATCCATGGTGATGTGTATGCAACGGGAACCGTTGAGCTGGCGGCTGGTGCGAAAATAAACGGTACCGTTTATTACAACTTGCTTGAAATGACGACAGGTGCCGAGGTGAATGGTAATTTGGTTCACCAACCAAGTGGCAAATAGTATGCACATTGGCTATCACTAAGGAATAGTTGACTAATTTACTAAGGTAATGTTAGTATATTAGCAATTTCTAAAGTAACAATTTGGAGAAATGTATGACAGCAACGGAAAGTGCACAAGCAAATGAAACGCCTTCCGCACCTCCTGTAACATTGGTTTTCACAGATGCTGCCGCAAATAAAGTGAAAACACTTATAGAAGAAGAAAAAAATGACAACCTAAAACTACGTGTGTTTGTTAGTGGTGGTGGTTGTTCAGGATTTCAATATGGCTTTACATTTGACGAGAACCTTCAAGATGGTGACACAGCTGTAGAAAACGGTGGCGTAACATTGCTAGTGGATCCAATGAGCTATCAGTATCTTATGGGTGCTGAAATTGATTACTCTGAAGGACTTGAAGGCGCGCAATTCGTGATTCGAAATCCAAATGCCCAAACAACTTGTGGTTGTGGTTCTTCATTCTCACCAGGCTAATTTACGAATTAATTTTTGCTTAAAAAGCGCTCGCATGAGCGCTTTTTTTTGCCTAAAAACATCAAAAGTGAAAATACCGTATCAAGGTATATTGATTTAAAATACGTGGAATAATCTGCTTTAGGAAAGCCAGTCATGCAAATCTATGTTTCAGATATCGTAAAAGAATTTTCACAATGGAACCTATTCCTAAAGCAAAATGGTCCTGATAATCAAATTACTGGAATGCCAGACATACAAGATTCAGGGAAGGGTGATTTAGTCTTTGTTGAGAGTGAAGAGTATGTTCCATTTGTGCTACAAAAAAAACCGTCAGCTGTGATAACCAATGAAAAATTAGCTGAGCAATTTAAACAGCTAACAGAAACTTCGATATTGGTGAGCACAAATGCAAAACTTGCACAGGCATTATTAAGAAAAAAATATATGGATCGTAATCTGCGGGATAACGGTTGGGCGCAAATTCACGATTCAGCAGTGATTCACGAAACTGCAGATTTGCATACATCGGTAAGTATTGGCCCAAATGCTGTGATATCAAAAAATGTAATGATTGGGGAAAACAGTGTTGTCATGGCAAATGCTGTTATTGAAGAGGGTGTATCAGTTGGCGATGACTGCGTTATTTACCCAAATGCTGTTATTTCTTATGAATGTGTTATGGGAGACCGCTGCATTATTATGTCAGGCACAGTAATAGGGGCTGAAGGTTTTGGTTTTGCACAAGATAGCCAACAAAAAAGTTACCGTGTACCACAGCTTGGAAATGTAATTTTAGGTGATGATGTTGTAGTTGGTGCAAATTGCACTATTGATCGTGCAACTTTTAAAAGCACTAAAATTGGTAATGGATGTAAGTTTGATAATTTAATTCACATTGCGCATAACGTTGAAGTAGGTGAGGATGCTTTGATGGCGGCACAGTGTGGTGTGGCTGGCTCAACTAAAATTGGCAAACGTGTCCGTTTTGGCGGGCAAACTGGCACCTATGATCACGTTTCAATCGGCGATGATACTATTTTTGTGCATCGCTCAGCCGTAATTCAAGATATAGAAGAACCTGGAATATATGCGGGCTTACCACCTATTCCATTACGACAATGGTCCAAATCGACAGCAGTATTTAAACAACTTGAGGGCTTGAAAAAAACAGTTGATGGTTTAGCAAAAGATAAATCTAAATAAAGTTGCTGCTATTTCATGAGCACTTTGTTTGAAAGATTTGATAGCCAATATCAAATACAACAACTCGCTGAAGAATTCTATGACGTAATGGACAGAGATCCTGTCGCAGCAGAGTTACGTGATTTACATCCTGATAATTTATTTTTCACCAAAAAAATTCTTTATCGTTTTTTGGTGCATTGGTCCGGTGGCCCAGAAATATTTAATACTGACCTTGTAAATACCACTTGGTTAGAGTTAAGGCATCGAAATGTTGATCTCAATGAAACACTAAAAACTCAGTGGTTATACTGCATGGAGATGGCAATGCAGAACCTTCAATTTAAGGACGAGTTAATAGAAGAAGTGCTAAGCAGATTTTCAAATTTAATTAATTCAATGATTAGTAAGCGCAAGGATACGCGCATATGAATTCCATCATGGATGATGCAACAGATTGAAGTGAAGTAGGTTTGAAAAATGAATGGTTTGGAACCAAAGAGCGATAAAATTAAAATGTTCGCTTACGACCTAAAGCGGACATTTTATTATTGACGTCAACTGGCCTGATTTTTCGAATAATTACAATGATAACCTATAAGACTAATCCTAAAATAAGCAACAACGAACTCGATGAACTATTCTTGAGTGCATGGCCGAACCATCAGCCTCCTTATGATTTTTTATCAGAACTATCAAAAAGTCTTGGTTATATTTGTGCTTTTACAAATGATCGCTTGATAGGTTTTATAAATATCGCATGGGATGGCGGCAAACATGCATTTCTATTAGACACTACAGTACATAAAGAATTTCAAAGAAAAGGTATTGGTACACAACTTGTTCATAAAGCATCAAACCTTGCAAAATCAAACAATGTTGAATGGTTTCATGTTGACTATGAACCAGGTCTAGCTAATTTCTATACAAAGGCTGGATTTAAACCTACTGAAGCAGGATTGTTAAACTTAAAAAAGCTCACTCAATGAAACTGGCTTTTATATTGGGAAAACAAGTGACGAACTTAGATGGAATGTGGATCATTGAAGCATATAAATGTAGAAGTCAATAACCGCTATAGACCGAAAGTAGGCATAATCAGTGGAACAATAGGTTGGAATCAATAAGCTACATACTTAACCTGATATCTAATGACCTGGAGCAGACGTTCACAATAGAATCTCCTTGCTATCTTTTTGCCGTCATCGGTCGTCTTTAGAGGATAAAGTATCTTTGAAGGAGAGAGACAGTGGCTGAATCAAACTTTACAAATCAAGACGCACAGGATTCGCGCGAACGATGGTTTCGGTACTTGGACACTGTGGAGCCACACCGCAAAGATCTCCATAACTATTGCTATCGTTTAACTCAGACAATTTGGGATGCTGAAGACCTGGTACAGGATACCCTGCTTAAGGGGTTTGGTATGACCGCACGTGGCGATTTGCATGGTGATCAGAGTCCCGTCAGGAACGCCAAAGCGTATCTCTTTCGAGTAGCGACGAACCAATGGATTGATCAAAAACGCAAATCTCATAGAGAAATACTTTGTGCGGCGTTAGAGATCGCGGAAGAGAAAACGGATGTCGATGTTAGGCTTGCAGTGGAAAAAGCGATTCAGCTGACTTCACCACAGGAATTCGCAGCCTTCATCCTAAAAGAAGGATATGACTTTTCAATTGGGGAGATCGCAGACTTTGTCGGAACAAGCAAGGGTGCAATCAAGTCCTCCCTGTCACGAAGCAGGCGAAAATTATCAACAGAGGACACAAACGTATCTGTGGATGAAGAGAATCGCGCGATGGCAAAAAAATTTGCCGATGCTATTAATCGTCAGGATCTTGTTGGACTTCTTGACCTAATGGCCGAGTCCATGAGCATCGTTGTATGCAATGTGGGTGGCGGACGCGGACGAGGCGAAATTTGGACTGAAAAATCTGTCCAAAACGTCGAGGCTCAGTATGCCGAATATCAAAGTGAGGCTCTTGTTTTGCTTTTCGATAAATCAGGTGTGGCGCATGATGTCGTACGCATCGAGTCTTCTGGTAGACGGGTCGTGCGCGTCACAGATTACTGCTATGCACCAGAAACACTCTCACACGTTGCAAAAGCATTAGGATTTGAAATTGTGACTAAAGGATATCATCAGCCAAAAATAATGTTACGAGAAATGATCACAACAACGACACTCCCTTGGCGGTACATATAATCGGAAGTTTGACTGCAATTAGCCGAAAGTGGGCATTTTAAATTCACCTAACTATAATCTGAAATAACATCCCTGTTGTAACTCTTAATTCTTACACCTATGTGCTTACCCAATGTAATTGCTTTAAATGCACCAAAACCACTCAAACCTTGATTTAATTGTAGTGAAACACATATATAAAAATGTCCATAAATTTAAGATGATTTAAATAATTTATAAGGTCTGTAATCTAAATAACTGATCTTGCGTAAGTTCTGTATTAGATACTCCAATTTCTTCTATCTATCTAAATTTATTGGGTTTTTCAATTTAACTACGTATATATAAAAAACATAGAAGTCACTTGCATCTCAGCTTGGTATTCAACTATGATGTTATCTACTAAGTGAAGATTTACACAGATCCTGTTTAATTTTCTCCTGGTGTTCAGCACGACACTTCCTGAATTGCTTCTTCAACTTTGAAGTAGCTCAAATCACCAAAATAAAACTACTAATGCTTTGTTTTAAGCAGTTTTGTCGCTATTTAAAACAAAATAAATACAGAAGAAATGAGAGGTCACGCATGAGTGAAGAAAAATTAGATCAGTCGACTGTGGAGGAGACGATCACAGCGGAAGTGGAGGACACAATCAACTTTCACGAAACACAAGTTGTAAAGGAAGACTCTCCTAGTTCAGAGAGTAGAAGGGGCTTTATGGCAGGTGTCGGTGCAGCTCCAATTGCACTAGGTGCGGCAACGTTACCGTTTGCAAGTACGGCTGATGCGGGTAGAGGAAGACGCAGACGTGGGGATGAATTAAGTCCATTCAATCTCAGAGGCCGCAACTCAAGGTCATTAATAATCAGGCTGCGTGCAGCGCTTCGCCAATATAAACGCACTAACAGGTTAATCAATAGAAGACAAAGACGAGGACGTGGTTTCCATGTAAACAATGGAGACGAGCAAAATCTAGAAGGATTCATCGGTAACTTCCACAAAGGGTTAAAACAAAATAACTTAGGTGAAGTTGATCGCAGGGCCTATCTACGGTTAAAGCGTGCTTTACGCACTGGCAAGTTTAGTGATCTAGCACGTGTTCCACTTGGTTGTCCTGATCCATCATTACAACGTCGTCTTGTAAACCCTTTGGCTGGTTTGGCGTTCCAGGGATTAGGTCCTGATTCTCATGCGCAACGTATCCCACCTGCTCCTAGATTCAGTAGTAAAGAAGCTGCATCGGAGATGGTTGAGGTTTATTGGGGCGCACTTTTACGTGATGTACCTTTTGACCAATATGAGACAAATGAAACTGCCCTAGCAGCAGTGGATGAGTTGAACTCTCTTCCTGGTACCAGCGGAATGATGGACATCAAAAATAAAGTTACTCCGCAAAACCTTTTCCGTTCTGGTTTACCTGGTTCAGAAAAAGGACCATTTGCATCACAATTCTTCCTGCGTGATGTACCTTATGGTACTCAAGGCTTCTCTCAAAGAAGTGCAACACGCCTTGCTGGTCGAGACTTTATGACATCGTATGATGAATGGTTAGACATTCAACGTGGTTGTGCACAAGGTCCAGGACTTGAATTGTTTGAAGATAAGCCTCGTTATTACTATAACGGCCGTGTAGCTGGATCATTTGTGCAAGTGGATGCACTTGCTCAAGCTTATTTCAACGCTTGCATCATCGCGCTAACACCTCCTGAAACCATTGGGCAGTTTGGTATGAATGCTGGCTTTGGTGGAATTGGTGCACCATTTGATCCAAACAATCCATATTTTGGTGAAGCAGTTGGTGGTGGTGTTGGTGATTCATCTGGCTTCAGTGGCGCAGCGCGTATTTCAGAAGGTCTTGCTACGTTTGGCCCACCTCAAATTCTTACAATTTTATGGGCGGTATCAGGTACTGCAGCACAAAATCAATGGTTCCAAAAGTGGAATGTACATCGACGTCTTCGTCCTGAAGTAATGGGTGGTCGCGTACACAATGTGTTAACTGGTAAAGCGAATTATCCAATTGATGACAGTCTATTGAGTTCGCGTGCCGTAGAAGAAACACGCAGACGTTTTGGTACCTTCTTACTTCCAATGGCCTTCCCTGAAGGATCACCTACACACCCATCATACGGTGCGGGTCACGCTACGGTTGCAGGGGCATGTGTCACTATTCTTAAGGCAGTCTTCGATGAGGATGCGGTGATACAAAACCCAGTTCAGCCAACAGCTGATGGATTGAACTTAGAAGCTTACACTGGCCCAGATGAGTTAACTGTAGGTGGTGAGCTCAATAAGCTTGCAGGTAATGTTGGATGTGCACGTAACTTCGGTTGTGTACACTGGCGTTCTGATAATGCAGCATCTTACCGACTAGGTGAGGAGTTTGCCGTTCAATTCTTACGTGATCTATCTGAGACCGCGTTAGAGCCGTTCAACGGATACTCATTCACAAGCTTTGATGGTGAGAAAATAACGGTATAATATATACACACCGTAAACTATTAAAGGGCAGCCTAATGGTTGCCCTTTTTGTATCAGCTATGTTTTTTTTCAAGCCTTTTTATTTGAAATCAGTTTTAGTATCTGCATTTATTACACTATTACTTTCGCTCTCTTCATTAGCATTCGCCGAAAATGCTGAGATGAAAGAAAAAGAGAGTATGAGAGAAATAAAGCGTGTATCAGCAGATCGCGCTTCTGCTAATGCAGTCGTTTCATCAAATGGGCGCTATATTGCGTTCCATTCAGCTGCAAGCAATCTTGTTCAAAATGACAATAACAACCATCAAGATATTTTCGTTTATGACCGGGAAATGCAAACCATGGAGCGTGTATCGGTAGCAACAGATGGTACTGAAGCAAATAATTATTCACAATACACAAGTATTTCCGGTGATGGGCGCTATGTTGCATTCATGTCACTAGCTAACAATCTTGTTAAAAATAAAGATGATAATTATCAACCTGATATTTTCGTACATGACCGTGTCAATAAAACAACCAAATTAGTTTCGAAATCACTAGAGGGCACAACTGGTAATACAAAATCGCTGAATCCATCCATTTCTAAGGATGGTGGGCATATCGTTTTCGAATCGTTTTCAAATAACTTGATAGAAAATGACGAAAATGAAAATGCAGATATATTTGTTTACAGTATAGATGATGAATCTATAGAGCTGGTGTCTATTACCTCAGATAATAAACAAGCGAACCATCGTTGTGGTACTCCTGCTATATCATCAGATGGTAGATACGTTGTTTATCACTCTGCGGCAAGAAACTTAGTGCCTGAAGATAACAAGCGCAGTGATGCTGAAGAATGGAATTTTTCGGATGTTTTTTTGCGTGATAGAGAGTTAAATAAAACTGAGTTAATTTCAGTAAACTTAGAGGGTATGCCGGGGAATCATCCGTCTTTTCATGCTTCTATTTCAGGTGATGGGCGCTATGTGGCATTTACCTCGATGGCAAAGGATTTGGTAAAAGATTATCCGCAAACTTCTATTTATGTTGGTGGTAGAGGCAGAGTTGCAAGACGAATAGATATATATGTTCGAGATAGAGATACGAATACCACTAGACTTGTATCAGCTACTTCAGATCAAACACCAGGCAATCATCAATCTCAGGCGCCAAAAATCTCAACGGATGGTCGCTACGTATCTTTTCAATCAGCTGCTACAAATTTAGTTGATAATGCAATGCCAGGCGTGACAATAAATATTTTTCGTAAAGACTTAGTTGAGAAC
>JBCCEI010000058.1:0-11998 GCA_039030355.1 Pseudomonadota bacterium
CGGCCTGCGTTGAAAAGTACGACCCAATGACTGTTTCTCGCGCCATCGCTTTATGGCTTGATGATCACCTCCCAATAGAACCTTGGGGACACTCAAACCATTGATACTTTCCGGCCGCGTATAATGCGGGCAATCGAGCAGTCCGTCAACAAAGGAATCCTCTTCTGATGAGGCCTCATGCCCCAAACTGCCCGGAATTTGGCGTACTAAAGCATCCATCAGCAACATTGCAGGTAATTCACCGCCGCTGACAACGAAATCGCCGATTGAGATCTCCTCATCCACCTCAGACTCAATCAGACGCTCATCAATCCCCTCATAACGCCCCGCGAGTAAAATCAAATTTTCATGTTTCCCCAATCGAGCAATATCTACTTGCCTACATGGTTTGCCTTGAGCCGATAGACAAATCACATGCGCATTTTTAGTGCCCACACGAGCCCGTTGAATACTTTTTTCTAGTGGTTCGTATTCCATTACCATCCCTGGCCCACCACCATATGGTCGATCATCCACTCGTCGATTTGGATCATTGGTGAAATCTCTTGGATTGAATACTTCAAGCGATGCCAATTTGTTTTCAAATGCGCGACCGACAACACCGTATTTGGATAGGGTCAACACCATCTCCGGAAACAGCGTGATCATTTTAAAGTTCATACTGAATACTCTTTTAGCCAATCCACCGTAATCGTTTTGTTGCGAATATCGACTTGTTTAATAACTTGCTCTTTTATAAATGGGACTAGTATCTCTTGCTTGGCGTTTACATCTTTTACAACCAACACATCATTTGCACCTGTTTCCATCAACTTTACAACTTGGCCAAGTAGTTCACCTTGAAGATTGTTTACCTGTAAACCCTCAAGCTCAAACCAGTAATATTCATCGTCAGATAAATCACTTAATGAAGATTTTGCTACCCAAATTTCTGCACCTTTGAGTGTTTCTGCATGAGTACGATCATCGATATGTTTTAATTTAACGATTATGCCGCCTCCGTGGGGTTTACCATCTTGCAACTCATAGGTGTCTGCACCTTTTGGCGCACGCAATTCCCAACTAAGATAATCGAGGATTTGTTCTTTGGGCCGACAATGGGAAAATATTTTTAGCCAGCCCTTGATGCCAAAAACACCCTGGATGTGTCCAACTAAAATGTGTGAATCTTGAACCAAGATTTAGCCCAGATCTGGGCGATAAAGAGTTTGCCAATTAGGCAGCTTGTTTTTGATGTTGTTTTACAAGTGTTGCAACACGATCCGATGGTTGCGCCCCGGTTCCGCACCAATGATCAAATCGGTCCATTTCAATATTCAAACGCACTTCCTGACCTTTAGCACTTGGATTGAAAAAACCAATACGCTCGATGTAGCTACTATCACGGCGCTTGCGAGAATCCGTAACAACGATGTGGTAGAAAGGGCGTTTTTTAGCTCCGCCTCTAGCTAATCGAATAGTGACCATATTTATCTAGTAATCAGATGTTGCCTGTAAATCGAGCTTGAGCATTGTACGCAAGTTTGCTCGAAAATAAAGCCGCTGCAGGCCTTTATCGCTAGGGATAAAGGGATATGTAGGCAGCTAAAATGAGAGTTTTTCAAAAACCAGGAGGCATTCCGGACCGACAATTTATCAAAATCTGCCTTCACCCCAAACCAGGTGGTAGAGATCAATATTGACCATAGGTAATCACGCTTTACAAACCCGGAGGCAGACCTCCCTTCAAACCTTGCATCATGCGCTGCATGCCGCCCTTCTTGGAGAATTTCTTCATCATCTTCTTCATTTGCAAATGTTGCTTTAGCAGCCGATTCACATCCTGTACTTGTGTGCCCGATCCTGCAGCAATGCGGCGCTTCCGCGTATTTTTGATCACATCTGGAAAACGCCGCTCATGGGGCGTCATAGAATTAATGATCGCAATCATTTGGTGAATGGATTTATCGTCTCCCATACCAGGAACATTCTTTGGCATATTCGCTGCACCAGGAATTTTATCCATGAGGCCTGCCATACCTCCCATATTGATCATTTGCTCAAGCTGACTTTTTAGATCCGTCATACTAAAGCTCTTACCTTTTTTAATTTTTCTAGCGAGCTTTTGTGCTTTGTTTTGATCAACTTTTTGTTGCACATCTTCTACAAGACTAACAACATCACCCATACCCAAAATTCGTGAAGCTACGCGGTCAGGGTGAAACGGTTCCAATGCCGTAGTTTTTTCACCTGTGCCTAAGAATTTAATCGGCTTGCCTGTGACTTGCCTTACCGACAACGCCGCACCGCCACGCGCATCACCATCTGTTTTGGTGAGAATCACACCAGTTAACGGCAACGCCTCGTTGAATGCTTTTGCAGAGTTGGCAGCATCTTGTCCGCTCATGCTGTCAACCACAAACAAGGTTTCGGTTGGTTGGACCGCTTGATGTAGTGAAATGATTTCTTGCATCATTTCTTCATCAACATGCAAACGACCCGCTGTATCGATGATGATTACATCTTTAAATTGTGTCTTGGCATGCTCAACTGCGCGATTTGCTATATCAATAGGTGATTCACTGGTATCGCTAGGCACAAAATCCACACCAACTTCCTTGGCCAATGTTTGCAGCTGTTGAATCGCTGCCGGGCGATAAATATCACAACTCACCACTGCGACACTTTTCTTTTGTTGCTCGGTTAAAAATCGAGAAAGTTTACCGATACTGGTAGTTTTACCCGCGCCCTGTAAACCAGCAATTAATATAACTACTGGCGGTTGTGCAGCAAGATTCAATGACTCATTGGCCTCGCCCATCAATTGGACAAGTTCGTCATTTACAATTTTGACTAGCGCTTGACCCGGAGACAAACTAGTAAGCACTTCCTGACCAAGCGTCTTAGTTTTAATACTTTCGATAAAGTCTTTGACAACAGGGAGCGCAACATCTGCTTCCAGCAGTGCCATACGGACATCGCGCAACGTATCTTTTATATTATCTTCGCTGAGCCTTGCCTGCCCGCGTAATTTTTGAACCGTACTCGAAAGACGATTCGATAAACTATCAAACATAGTAATTTGCCCTTTTATTGGGCAGAGTTAAAAAAACGGATGGAAATTATAACGGAAATAGCAAGAAAGTTAGATCGGATTTATATGGTAATAACTTGACCACTTGAAAGTTGATGAATCTTAAAATCGGAAATTTCAGAATCAAGTTGTTGCATGATACTTTCTTCGCGACCTGGTTGCAGATGAGTAATATAAAGATCAGGTCGATGATTTAATTTTTTGAGATCCTCAGCAAGCGCATTGGGATAAAAATGTTTTGCATCACGACCAATATTTTTTTCTTCATTAGTAAACCCACATTCAACAATTACCATATCCATGCGCGGCTCTTCATTTAAAGCATGCCAAAATGTATCGTTTGTAAATGTGTCGCCGCTGAACGCGATACTGCCAGTACCATTGTTAATAATATAGGCTGCAGCAGGCACTGCATGGTTCACCTCTACCATTTTTACGATTTTGTCCCCAAATTCAATGCAATCTCCTGGCTGCATTGATTCATAAATAATAACGGGCGTCTCTACCGTTGGTAATTCAAAAAAGTTAGGCCACACTTCCCAATTAAAAATATTCTTGGCAAGCACGTCATAGGTTTCTTGTTTACAATGCAAAGTAAGTGGCTTATTAACCAAGTGGTCGTATGCCGTATCCAACAACATAGGCAGTAAGGCAATGTGATCCAAATGGCTATGCGTAATAAACACATGCTGAAGTTTGGACATTTCATCTGACGATAGATCACCCAGACCCGTGCCACAATCGATCAGCACAGAATCGTCTAAAAGAAGCGAAGTAGTCCTATGGCCCAAGCCAATTCCCCCGCTACAGCCAAGGATGCGTATTTTCATAGTTAAAAATCAAACAGAATCCGATTGATGATATCATTACAGGCAATGAATAAATGTCTAGCTGATCTCAATTCATTTAGCCGTTATTGTCTGAGATAATGACCTTTGAGTTAGTGCATTTATTACACATTAATCAAAATTTTGCGACTACGATCTAATTTTTTTGTTTGCAAATGTCAAGCATACTTAATTACAGCACCATCTTTTTTTACGCACTAACCTTCCTAGTTTTGTTATGGCGTTCCCATCGAGTATCCGACGTAAAAACGTCAGATAAGCGTGGCTTAATGCTAGTGCTTTGGGCCATTGCTTGTTTACTACATGCGATACATTTATATCCTAAGGTTTTTACCGCACATGGATTTAATTTAAATTTTTATTACTCATTATCCTTGCTTCTTTTTATCATTCTCACTTTAATATTAATTTTATCCATTAAGAAAAGAAGAGAATTCTTGGGTCTATTTTTGTTGCCCATTGTGATTGCTGGCATTGCGTTAACTATTTTAAAACCTGATATCCAAATAGAAGCCTCAAGCATTCGTGGCTTACAGATGCACATTGTATTTTCATTATTTGCTTTCAGCGTATTAACCATTTCGACCATTCAATCAATTTTGCTATTCAACCAAGATCGTCAATTACGTAAAGCAGAGTTTGCTGGTCTATCTAAAGCGTTACCACCACTGCATGAAACCGAAAAATTTTTATTTCAGACCATCACTATTGGTTTCATTCTTCTATCCATTGCTTTGCTAACTGGATTTTTATTTTTAGAGAATATGTTTGAGCAACATATTGCACACAAAACCATCTTGTCTATTCTCGCCTGGTTATTGTTTGCGGTGTTATTGTGGGGGCGTTGGAAATTTGGCTGGCGTGGACAAATGGCCATTCGCTGGACACTTGGCGGTTTCGCCTTTCTGATTCTGGCATACCTGGGCAGTAAGTTTGTCCAAGAAATACTACTTAATAGAGTCGATACCCTACCTCTCTCTTGACAATTTGCCGTTAGCGGCAGTTAATGGCTTTATCTTTATTACCGGAGGGTCAGCCCGACTTTGGACGAATACTCGATAAGCACACTATTTATAGTGTTGCTGTTTTTATTTCTGCTCTCTGCTTTTTTTTCTGGTTCAGAAACCGCATTAATGGCCTTGAACCGTTATCGTTTGCGTCATTTAGCGAATGACGGTCATCGTGGCGCCAAACTCGCACAAAAACTTCTAGAAACACCAGATCGTTTAATTGGCCTAATTTTGCTCGGCAATAATGTGGTTAATATATTAATTGCACAGCTTGCAGCTTACATAGGTTACCGTTGGCATGGTGAACTTGGAATATTTATTGCCACATCTATTTTAATTTTTGCAATTCTCATATTTGCGGAACTTGCACCAAAAACGTTTGCTGCTGTACATAATGAAAAGGTTGCCTTTCCAGCAGCTGTAATTTACACACCATTATTGGTATTACTTTATCCTTTCGTTTGGTTTGTAAATTTAATCGCAAACTCATTGCTTAAAATGTTTGGCATTGATGTAAAAGATAATCCTCTTACTTCACTTACCCATGAAGAACTTCGCACAGTTGTAAATGATGAAGGAACCACTATCTCAACTGAACACCAACAAATGTTATTAGGTGTTTTGGATCTTGAGCAAATTACCGTTGAAGACATTATGATTCCTAAAAACGAAATTGTTGGAATCGATCTTGAAGATGATTGGGATGAAATCGTTACACAATTAAAAAATATTTCATATACACGCGTGCCAGTTTTTCGTGGCGATATTGATAATGTTGTTGGATTTTTACATTTACGAAAATTTATTTTACAAATTCTAGATAAAGACCTAGAGCGAGAAGATTTAGAAAAAGTTATCCGTGAACCTTATTTCATCCCAGAAGGTACTAATCTAAAAAAATTGTTATTTGAATTTCAAGGCAACAAACGTCGCCTGAGTTTGGTTGTTGACGAGTTTGGCGATATTCAAGGTATGGTAACGCTTGAAGATTTATTAGAAGAGATTGTTGGCGAGTTTACGAATGACCCCGGGACCTACCATATCGATATCCACCCACAAAAAGATGGTACATACCTTGTTGATGGTGGTGCACATGTGCGAGAGATTAATAAAGTTCTGAATTGGCAACTGCATATCGATGGACCAAAAACGGTAAATGGTTTAATTCTAGAGCAAATGCAATCAATCCCTGAACCGGGTACCACTGTATTGATTGATCGGTACCCAATTGAAGTTGTACAAATACAAAACAATGCAGTTAAAGCAGTCCGCATGAGTCCTCGCCTTCCTCAACGCGAAGAAGTGGCTTAGAACATTTCCCATTTGAGCGAGGCCAAATGCATCTGCCATCGAGTACAATAGTAGTATGGCAAAAGAACTCAGCTATGTATGCACAGAGTGCTCCGCAATGTTTTCAAAATGGATGGGGCAGTGTTCTGAATGTGGTGCTTGGAACTCCATCGTAAAACAAGCCGCAGTTTTTCAAAAACAAAAAGCTAAATCCTTTGCACTCGCAGGTGCGGAAAATGAAATACAAGCAATAGATGAAGTTACCTGTGAGACACATACACGTATAAAAACACCGCTTGCGGAATTAGATCGCGTACTGGGTGGCGGCATTGTTCAAGGATCCGTCATTCTCGTAGGAGGAAATCCTGGTATCGGAAAATCAACTTTATTGCTTCAAGTATTAAGCTCTCTTGATCATGAACGTGCTTTATATGTAACTGGCGAGGAATCCTTACAGCAAGTTGCATTACGTGCAGAACGCCTCGGCTATAAAGACTCAAAACTACGCGTACTTGCTTCAAATAATCTGGAAGAAATCCTCACGCATGCTATGCGTGAACGACCCAACCTCATGGTAATCGATTCGATTCAAACACTTTCATCCGAAAAAACACCATCTGCTGCTGGTTCGGTATCACAAGTCCGTGAATGTGCGAATCAAATTACTCAATTTGCAAAACAAACCGATACCACTGTTTTTGTAGTGGGTCATGTTACAAAAGATGGTTCGATTGCCGGACCTCGCGTATTAGAACATGTGGTCGACACCGTATTATATTTTGAAGGCGATGAAGGTGGTCGTTACCGTGTTCTACGTGCAGTTAAAAACCGTTTTGGTGCGGTAAATGAATTAGGTGTATTTGCCATGCAAGACAACGGATTAAAAGGTGTAAAAAATCCGTCAGCTATCTTTTTATCACAACGCAGCGAGCACACGCCAGGTAGTGTAATCACGGTAACCTGTGAAGCCACACGCCCATTGCTATTGGAAGTACAATCTTTAGTGGATGACAACTCCACAGGTCATGCACGACGCGTAACGGTTGGTATTGAACAAAATCGCTTAACGATGTTGCTTGCGATTTTACATCGACATGGTGGCATTGCCATTTATGACAAAGATGTTTTTGTAAATATTGTTGGTGGCGTGTCTTTAAAAGAAACAGGTGCCGATTTAGCAGTGCTTTTAGCTGCCTATTCAAGTTTTAGAGATACCGCATTGGATCGACACTTGATTGTATTTGGCGAAGTAGGATTGACCGGGGAGATACGCCCAGTTTTTAATGGCATTTCAAGATTAAAAGAAGCTAAAGAACATGGCTTCAAGAAAGCCATCATCCCTGCTGCAAACAAACCCAAAGAAAAAATTGCCGGTTTAGAAATCATCGCAGTTGATACCTTAAGCGAGGCAATTGAAAAAGCGCTGTAAGTCCCAAAGATATTATGGATAAATTTTACCGACCAAAACTATCGCAACAAGGGTTATCACCTACTCATGCGGTAACGGCGTGGAATCAATTTGGTGAAAGCAAAGAAGTACATGTTGCGGGTGAATCCCCACTAACGTTAAAAGTAAATGATCGAGAGGTTGTTACCTTAATGACACTCGGCACACACCCGGAAGAATTAGCGTTGGGTTATTTACGCAATCAACGTTTGTTAGAGGATATTACGGATATCGAATCGGTCAATGTACATTGGGACAAAGAGCGCGTTGATATCAAACTAACCGAAGGAAAAGAAATTACCGACTGGGAAGAAAAACTCAGTAAACGTACCGTCACATCGGGTTGCGGCCAAGGTACAGTATTTAGCTGCACATTAGACAAACTATATGATGCAAAACTTCCTAAAGTTTCTCTCAAACAATCCAAGATTTATGAATTACTTGCTGCAATTACAAAATATAATGACATCTACAAAAAAGCTGGTGCAGTACATGGCTGCGCATTATGTAAAGAGTTAGAAATTCTAAAATTTGTTGAAGATGTTGGCAGACATAACGCAGCCGATGCAATTTCCGGTTGGATGTGGCTAGAACATCAAACTGGAGAAGATAAAATTTTCTACACAACTGGGCGTTTAACTTCAGAAATGGTAATGAAGTCCGCCAGCATGGGCATCCCGGTTTTACTTTCACGCTCCGGCGTAACCAATATGGGCCTCGAACTCGCGCGCGACTTAGGCATCGTCATGATTGCCCGCGCAAAAGGAAAAGCATTCTTAGTTTATAACGGCGAAGACCAAATTGAATTTGATACACCCCCAAAGAAACCCCCTGAGCGCAAGGATGTGTGAGCAAATGGAAGTGCTAATAAATAGTCGCGTCTTGGATGACGCGAACAGATTAGATTTTGCTAAAATGATTAGATGCGAAGGTTGGAAATTCAAACTAGAAATTTAATGGCCGCTAACGACCCAAAGCGGATATAAAGAAATTATTTGGCAGACTAAATTTAATGGGAAATAAAAAATCACGACTGCTAAATGAATATGATAAGACATGGAGAATTTCTAGACAGGAATTTTTAGTGGTTTTGTTTATTTTTTTACTTCCAATAATGTTCTATTGGGTTACCTGGATTGATTGTCGACCTATTTCTGAAATTACGAGTTACCAAAATAGAAACTATTCAATTCCAGAGATACCATGTGATGCGCAATGTTTTTATATTAATCATGGTAACTTTCATTTTAGTAGTAGAAAACCACTATCAGAAAAGCCATTGCCTACGTTATGGATTCTACTGACACTGTATATTCTTGGGACAATGTTATTATTGTTTTACGAGGTGTTTAGCTATAAATCTAAAAATAAAGATGGATAATTAGATTGAAAATTATGTCCACCATTGCCCAAAAGCGGACAATTTAAAATTTCTTAACGTTAATCTGATGCAACATCCATGTTGCTACTTATATGCATGCTTCCATGCACTTACTAATTGGCCGAAAGGAGAAATTTAAGAATGTGGCAATTCGAGTTCAATCCAAATCCGCTACTAACGAATCTCTCATCGAAGCTGGTAATGCTTCTATTGCATATTGATATTTAGGATGATCAATACCCACACTTAGTGCTGCTCCATTTTTCAAATCACTGACCATATCTTGCGTTAATTCCAAACGCATGAAGTGTACAGAAGCGGTTTTTTCTGCTGTCTCTCTTGGTAAATCTTCATCACTGATTGGATTGACTTTGTCATGGCCTGAGACTTGAACATAAGTGACATCTTCAATTCCTAACATTTCTCGCAATCGTACTGCACGTTCATCAGGGTCAGGAAATTCAATCATAAAAGTGACTTTCCAGTTACTTCCATCTGGAATCATAGGATTATAAGCATCCAATTCTTCTTGTATTCCTTCACTTTCAAATATTTTTTCTGCACGTAACATTTCTTGGATTTGATAATGCATCACTAACCGATCTTCAAAGTGCATGGTTACATTCGGGCCAACTTGCAGGACACGATTTTTTTTATGTTGAATTACTTGCGCACGAAATTCATCACGCATTATTGAGTAGTCTTCTAGTGAATGTAGATCATCTCGGGTTAATTTTTGCATATGGACTATATTCCGTAAGCAGTACGTAATAATGTTATGGGATGCGTAGGACTCGTTTGATTGTTATCAAGTCCATTTCCTAAGTGATGTCCAGCTAATGGACAATCACTTGAAAAATAATTGGGTTCATTTTTTTTGATTTTATTTACTACTGGACGCGCAATCTTCATAGAAAAATCATGAAATTCTTCTTTTACAGCATAGGTCCCATTATGACCTGCGCAACGTTCAATTAGATCAATTTCTGTGTCTGGCACCAATTTAAGAATATCCCTTGTTTTATTTCCAATCTTTTGTACGCGCAAATGACAAGGTGCATGGTATGAAATTTTCCCTAAAGTAGATTTAAAATCTGTATTAAACAGATCTTCTTTGTGACGAATTGAAAGATATTCAAATGGGTCAAAGATTGATTGCTTCACTTTTTGCAAATCCCTGTCCTCAGGAAACATTAGTGGCAATTCTTGTTTAAACATCAGTACACAGGAAGGGATGGGTGCGATGATATCCCATCCATCTTCAATTACATCCAACATGATGGGAATATTATGATTTTTATTTTTTTCTACTGATTCTAAATCGCCCAGCTCCAGCTTAGGCATGCTACAACATTTATCTTGTGTGATGAGTTTTGTGGCAATATTATTATGTTCAAAAATTTTAATTAGATCTTCTATAAGTTGAGGCTCGTTATAATTACCATAACAGGTTGAATAAATAGCAACTTTGCCCGAAGTACTACTAACCTTCACTGGGTTCGACACAGTAGTTTGGTGCTGCGTAAACTTCTTTTTTGCAGATTTGCTTTGATAACTTGGTAAATATGCCTTGGGATGAATACCTAAGGTTTTTTTCATTTGCTTACGCGCGATACTATTATGATTTACAGCATTTACAGTTTGAGCAACCACGGGTATTCCATAAAAGCGACCATTTTTATCTGTGTTGCTTAGCAAATCGTCACGCTTACTAGCGCCCTCATCTTTAAACTTGATCGTTTTTGCGCGTAACATCAGATGCGGATAATCTACATTCCATTCATGAGGTGGCACATAGGGACATTTGGTTAGGAAACATAAGTCGCAGAGATAACACTGATCGACTACTTTCATATAATCTTCTTTTGCAACGCCATCGACTTCCATGGTTTCCGATTCGTCCACCAAATCAAATAACGTTGGAAAAGAATTACATAAACTCACACAACGTCTACAACCATGACAGATATCAAACACGCGCTCTAATTCAGCGTTGAGATCTTGTTTGTCGTAAAACTTGGGATCTTTCCAGTCGATAGAGTGCCGTGTTGGCGCCTCTAAGCTACCTTCTCTCATCATTAAATCCTTGGTTTGTGTATGTAGATTTTTGCAATGTACAAACCGAATTGCTTCAGTTTGTACTATGCAAAATCTTTTTGATGATTAAGTTTAATCGAGTGAAACTTAATCCAAGCTATCTAATGCTTTTTGGAATCGGTTTGCGTGTGAACGCTCTGCTTTCGCAAGTGTTTCAAACCAGTCTGCAACCTCATCAAAGCTTTCTTCACGTGCAGTTTTCGCCATACCAGGGTACATATCTGTGTACTCATGCGTTTCGCCAGCGATTGCAGCTTTTAAATTATCACTGGTGCCGCCAATAGGCAGACCGGTTGCAGGATCACCACACTCTTCTAAATACTCTAGATGGCCGTGTGCATGACCTGTTTCACCTTCCGCTGTTGAACGGAAAACTGCCGATACGTCGTTGTATCCTTCTACGTCTGCCTTAGCAGCGAAATATAGATACCGACGATTAGCTTGGGATTCGCCAGCAAATGCGGCTTTTAAATTATCTTCTGTTTTACTGCCTTTTAGAGACATTATCGCTACCTCCAGCTATTATGATTACAGCAATTCTTAATGAATTTGCCGGTTTTGTAGGATTTAGACTTAGTCTAAACTTGGTGAAACTCTAGATTATGTCTAAATTTTTGTCAACCAAGATCGCTCAAGATTAACGCTATCTCTACAACTGATTTATGACACATTGATAGGATACTTTAGTGGCACGTAAAGCAACAAAAAAAACAATAAATTTTGAAAAATCGCTAAACCAACTGGAAACGCTCGTAGATAAACTTGAGAAAGGTGATATTTCTTTAGAGGACTCTCTAAAAACCTTTGAGCAAGGTGTAAAACTAACGCGTGAGTGCCAGCAAGCATTGCAAA
>JBCCEI010000059.1:0-11860 GCA_039030355.1 Pseudomonadota bacterium
AATAGCTATAGCTAAGCATATCTTTAATAGTTATTTAGATATCTATGAAATCGACATTGCATTAATGTTGACCAACTTCAACGTGCTCCTTATTTACAGTAGAAGAAGCACTACTATTCATACTTGTTCTGTATATTCACTAAACTTCACGTTAATGTTACTTAACTTTATTCTGTAGCAACATCCTTATTGCTACACCAGTTTCGTCAGCCAATTTCAGTATCTTCACTTCCGCGGCACTTGAGCAGCTATGCATATCGCCTTTTAGATTACATGTTGTAACCAGTCTCTTCGTGTTGTGAGATGTCCAGTCCTTCAGTTTCTTGCTGCTCATCAACACGCAGACCTACAATAAGTTGAATTACTTTCAAAATCACAAAAGTTGCAACAACAGTCCAAACAAGAACTGCAAGTACACCTTGAACTTGAACACCCACTTGTGAACCGATGGTCATACCTTCCGCAAGACCAGCACCACCAAATTGCTCTGCAACAAACACACCCGCTAAAATGGTGCCTAGAATTCCTCCTACTCCGTGAACAGGAAATACATCCAAAGAGTCATCAATTTTAAGCACGCGCTTGATAAAGTTGGTTGCGATAAAGCAAACTAAACCTGCTGAAGCACCAATTATCAGCGCTCCCATTGGCCCTACAAAACCAGATGCTGGCGTGATGGTGCCAAGGCCTGCAACCATACCGGTTACGATACCTAAAACACTGGGCTTGCCGTACTTTATCCATTCAGCAAACATCCAAACAAGTGAACCTGTTGCAGCACTAATATGAGTAACGAGCATCGCCATACCTGCATCACTACTTGCTGCAACGGCACTACCAGCGTTAAACCCAAACCATCCAACCCAAAGCATACCCGCTCCGGTAACTGACATTGTTAAATTATGCGGTGGCATCGCTGTACGTGGGAAACCTTTACGATTGCCAAGTACCATCGCGGCAACAATAGCGCCTGCACCCGCGGTTAGATGTACTACTAATCCACCAGCAAAATCTAATACACCTTTTTCACCCAACCAGCCACCGCCCCAAACCCAATGACATACAGGTATGTAAACTAGCAATAACCATAAAATTGAAAACCACATCATTGCTGAAAATTTCATGCGCTCAGCGAAACCACCCACAACTAAGGCTGGAGTAATTATGGCAAAAGTCATTTGGAACATTACAAATACACTTTCAGGTATGGTTCCACTCATAGAACCTCGCGTAACTTCGCCTAAAAACAAATTTGAAAAGCCGCCGATCCAGTCATTAATGCTTCCACCATCACTGAATGCAAGGCTATAGCCGAAAACTAACCAGACCAAAGAAGCTAGACATGTGATTGTGAAACATTGCATGAGCACTGAAAGCACGTTCTTGCTGCGAACCAAACCTGCATAAAACAATGACAACCCGGGGATTGTCATAAATAACACTAAGGCAGTTGCAGTTAACAACCAAGAAGTATCCCCAGTATCAAGAACATCTTCAGCTAAACCAATTGTAGGTAATACAAATAAGATTAGTCCTAATAGTAAATAATGTTTTCTAATTAAGCTCATTGCGTTTCCCTTTTAAAACTTTTTATTATTTTTTTATAGAGCGTCTTGACCTGTTTCGCCAGTACGAATTCGCACTGCTTGCTCAATATTCGAAACGAAAATTTTTCCATCACCAATTTTTCCAGTATTAGCCGACTTGGTAATGGCTTCTATTACAGATTCAACTTGATCTTCTGCAATACCAATTTCTAACTTAACTTTTGGTAAAAAGTCGACGACATATTCAGCTCCGCGGTAAAGTTCAGTATGACCTTTTTGCCTACCGAAACCTTTAACTTCAGTTACGGTAAGCCCCATTACGCCAATTTCTGATAACGCCTCGCGCACATCATCAAGCTTAAATGGTTTAATTATTGCTGTGACCATTTTCATGACAGCACTCCTTTTAGAATGGTTTTCAACTGGATTCGATTGTTATTGTTCTTATTATTTGGGCTACGTTGCGAGCCCTTTTATAGCTAAGCACTATAATTAATTTATAGTGCGATTGCACTATAACTACCGCATCCAACCTTTATAAAAAGTTGCTAAATCCGAGCATTTGCACTATTTAAGTGCGAAATAATTTAGCTTTGGATAGTTATTGAGCATTTGAATAAGCAGAAGATCAACTGCTTTTAAAGAGATGATGGCATGCCAATAATCCAGCATGCCTTGTCTAAGAATAAATATAATTAGGCAGCTTGCTTCTCCATCGCATCTGAATATTTACCAAGTGCGGCAGAACCATTGCATTTTGCGCGCCACAACAATGCATTTTGTGCGGCTTCAACATTTGCAGTCTCGCCCTTCCAAGTTTTCATTGCAGTTTGTTGCAATGCACGACCATATGAGAATGTAAGCGCCCATGGTAGATCAACACCTAGCGCATTCATCGCATTTAGATGTGCGCTTGCTTCTTCATCAGACTGACCTCCGGATAAAAATGCGATGCCTGGAACCGCAGCGGGAACACTCGCCAACAAACATTTTACTGTTTGCTCTGCTACCGTTTGCACCTCTGCTCTGTTTTTATTGGTATCGCCTGAAATTACCATCGATGGTTTAAGAATCATCCCTTCTAATGCTACACCCTGGTTCTTAAGGTGCTGGAAAGTAATGCGTTGCGCTAATTCAGTCACTTCATAACAGCGCTCAATAGAATGATCGCCATTCATTAATACCTCTGGTTCAACAATAGGAACAATACCAGCTTCTTGGCTTAACATTGCATAACGTGCCAACGCATGCGCATTTGCTTCTATACATGCCCAGCTGGGAATTTTCTCACCAATGGTGATCACAGCTCTCCATTTAGAGAATCTTGCCCCTAATTCATAATATTCTGCAAAACGTTCACGCAAACCGTCTAAACCTTCGGTGACTTTTTCTGCTTCATGTCCTGCCAAAACTTTTGCACCTGCATCTACTTTAATACCCGGAATAATTCCATTTTTATTTAAGTACTCTGCAAATGGTGTTCCGTCTAATGTTTTTTGGCGAATAGTTTCGTCAAATAAAATAGCGCCACCAATATAGTCGGATAACCCAGGTGCGGTAACCAACATGTCACGATAGGCTTGACGCATTTCTTCTGTTGTTGCGATACCAAGCTTTTCAAAACGACCATTACAAGTAGGATGGCTTTCATCCATTGCCAAAATACCGCGGCCAGGCGCAACCATGGCATTTGCGATTTTATTAAGTTCTTGTACATTCATAATACTTCTCCTAGACAAGCCTATATTCTAATCTTGATTTACTAAATTTTAATGAAGCTATTTTAACAGCTATTGTGGGTCAATTAAGTGACCGACTCGAACAATCTTTAAAGCATTGGTGCCACCATCCACACCTACTAGATCTCCTTTAGTGATGATGACTAAATCATTTTCATTCACAACACCACATGCAAGTAACACATCAACCGTTTCTTTATTCACTTCGGGATGAGTTCGCCCCATCAATTCAATCTTTGCAGGAAAAACACCTTTATAAAGCGTCACTCGGCGTAAGGTTTTTTCGATGCGTGATAATGCGTAAATCGGAATAGCAGAATTAACACGCGACATCCAAAGCGCTGTGGAGCCCGACTCTGTTAATGCAGCGATTGCTGCAACATCTAAGTGATTGGCTGTGTACATTGCAGACATGGCAATCGCTTCATCAACACGACCAAACACAGTCTCCTCACGTTGTTCTGCATTTTTATTCAGTGCTCGCCTTTCCGAAGCTAAACAAGTTCGGTTCATTGCTTGCACAGCTTTAACAGGGTAACTGCCAACTGCAGTTTCTCCTGAAAGCATCACTGCATCCGTACCATCCAACACTGCATTCGCTACATCTGACACTTCCGCACGCGTTGGAATTGGACTGTAGGTCATGGATTCCATCATTTGTGTTGCAGTAATTGCGATCCGATTTTTCTCATGCGCCATATCAATTAACGTTTTTTGCACACCTGGAACTTCTGCATCACCAATTTCAACGCCTAAATCTCCACGACCAATCATGATTGCATCACATGCATCCAATATTTCATCTATTGATTCTAATGCTTCAACACGTTCAATTTTTGCAATGATGCCTGCATTACCACCCGCATCTTCAAAAATTTTTCTGGCTGACTTGATATCTTCAGCATCTCGAGGAAATGATATAGCAAGGTAATCAACATCATATTGGACAGCGTGTTGGATATCTTCACGATCTTTATCAGTCAGTGCTGACGCAGATAAACCGCCACCTTGGCGGTTGATTCCTTTATTACTACTCAACTCACCACCCATAATTACTTCGCAATTAATTTTGCTGCCAGTAACCTGCAATACCTTTAATACAACACGCCCGTCATCAACCAGTAATGTATCATTTGGCCCAACATCAGCTGCTAATCCTTTATAAGTGGTTCCAACTCTTTCTTGATCTCCATCCTCGATAGGCAGATCTACATCTATACAAAATGCATCACCAACATTTAGATTGATTTTTTTATTTTTAAATAAACCAATTCTTATTTTTGCACCCTGCAAATCTCCAAGTACGCCCACTTCATAATTTTTTTCTTTCGTGAGTTTTCGCAATGTTTTAATGCGCCATGCATGTTCTTCATGACTTCCATGAGAAAAATTTAATCGCACCAAGTCAATACCTGCATCAATCAAGCGCCCCATCACTTGCTCACTATCCGTAGCAGGACCTAGCGTGGCGATGATTTTGGTATGACGCAATATCGCTTTACGTTGTCGAATTTCAGTTACTAGGCTCATTTATTATTTGCTCACTGATTATTTGCACGTTGTTCGAGAATTTCTACAGCAGGTAATTTTTTACCTTCAAGGTATTCCAAAAACGCACCGCCTCCTGTTGAAATGTATGAAATCTGCTGTTCCAGCTCAAACTTATCAACTGCAGCTAGTGTATCCCCTCCGCCGGCAATAGAAAATGCATTGCTTTTACCAATGGCTTTGGCCATCACTTCAGTGCCATTAGAAAACTCATCAAACTCAAACACGCCTACTGGGCCATTCCAAACAATGGTGCCTGCACTTTGCATCAATTCCGCAAGCTGGTCAGCAAACTTTGGTCCAACATCGAGTATTAAATCATCGTCTGCAACATCATCCGTTGATTTAATAGTTGCTTTTGCATTTTCTGAAAACTCTTTTGCGCACACCACGTGATTTGGTAGCGGGATATTTGTATGTTTGGATTCTGCTTTTTCCAAAAGTTGCTTTGCGGTATCGATAAGATCTGCTTCGTATAATGATTTGCCAACTGGTTTACCTGTTGCAGCTAAAAATGTATTTACAATTCCACCGCCTACAATGAGTTGGTCAACTCTATCTAGTAATGACTCTAACACCGTTAACTTGGTTGAAACTTTAGAACCTCCAACAATTGCAACCATAGGACGCTTTGGATTAGAAAGCGCTTGCTCTAATGAATCAAGTTCTTTTTTCAACAGCGGCCCAGCACAAGCGATAGGTGCAAATTTTGCCACACCATGAGTAGAAGCTTGTGCACGATGTGCAGTACCAAATGCATCCATCACAAACACATCACATAGTGATGCCATTTTTTGTGCGAGTAGATCATCATTCGCTTTTTCGCCCAATTGAAAACGCACATTTTCACACAATACAACTTCACTCGAACTAATGTTCAACCCATCAAGCCAGTCTTTTACTAAACGCACTTTAAGATCGCATTGATTATTTAAATAATCAGCAATTGGTTGCAATGACTGATCTTGATCAAACTCGCCTTCTGTAGGCCGTCCTCGGTGGGATAATAAAATCACTTTTGCACCTTTATCCAATGCAAGTCGAATAGTGGGTAATGCCGCCTGAATTCGTTTAGCGCTGGTGACCTGGCCATTTTTAACAGGCACATTAAGATCTTCACGAATCAATACACGTTGATCCGTAAGATCAAGATCCGCCATGCTTAAAACAGTCATGGCTTTATAGAACAACCATCAAATAATGAATACGAAAAATGATATGCCCTATGTTATTTGGCATTCATTAATGCAACGGTGGTATCAAGCATGCGATTGGAGAAGCCCCATTCATTGTCATACCAAGAACATACTTTTACTGTTCGTGTGCCCATTACTTTGGTGAGTGTTGCATCAAAGTTTGAAGAGTGTGGATCATGATTGAAATCAATGGATACGAGTGGTGCATCTACATAATCCAATACATGGCCATCTGCAGAATCTTTCATGACAGCGTTCACTTCTTCAACAGTGGTATCACGTGACGCCAAGAACGTAAGATCGACTACAGAAACATTGATAGTTGGCACACGCATTGAAAAACCATCTAATTTGCCATTCAACATTGGTAACACCAATCCTACCGCTGCTGCTGCACCCGTTTTAGTTGGAATCATCGACATCGTTGCAGATCGCGCACGTCGCAAGTCACTATGAAATACATCTGTTAACACTTGATCATTGGTGTAAGCGTGAATCGTTGTCATCACTCCATTCTCAACACCAATTTTTTCATGCAATGGTTTAACTAGTGGCGCTAAACAATTGGTAGTGCAAGACGCATTTGAAATAACCGTATCACTTGCTTTCAAAGTATCATGATTAACACCATAAACCACAGTTGCATCGACATCATTACCACCTGGTGCTGAAATGATCACTTTCTTGGCGCCTGCATTTAAATGCGCAGAAGCTTTCTCTTTGCTGGCAAAAAATCCTGTACTTTCATGCACCACATCTACACCAAGTTCACCCCATGGCAACTTGCTTGGATCACGCTCGGAGCATACGCGAATGCGATCACCATTAATTACCAAATGATCGCCATCAACCACAACCGTACCATTGAATTTACCATGCGCAGTATCATGGCGCGTTAAATGTGCATTCGTTTCTGCATCACCCAAGTCATTAATTGCAACCACCTGTAGTTCACTATTTCGACCGGATTCGTAAATTGCACGCATGATATTTCTGCCAATACGTCCATAACCATTAATTGCAATTTTTATTGCCATATTCTTTCTCCGTACTCTTTCTCTTCAAATATTAAATTATCTAGAACTTGTTTTACCCTAGCATTTCATTTGCATTCATTACGATATTCGCTTCACTAAAACCAAAATGCTGCATAGCGACATCGCCCGGCGCTGAAGCACCAAATGAATCCATGCCGATAACACGCCCATGCAAACCAACATACTTGTACCAATAGTCTGCTACGCCGGCCTCAACCGCAAGACGTTTGTTTACTGAGCTGGGTAATACTGCTTCTTTATAAGCAGCATCTTGTTGATCAAACACATCTGTGGATGGCATTGAAACTACACGCACCTTCTTACCTAGCTGTGTCAATTGCTTTGCAGCATCTAAGGTAATACCTAACTCTGAACCAGCAGCAATCAAAATTAATTCTGGTGTATCTTCACAGTCATACAATATATATGCACCCTTATTAATATCGACAACTTGATCACTCGTGCGTTCTAAATAAGGCAAATTTTGGCGCGAAAAAATCAAACAACTCGGACCATCTTCGCGCTCAATGGCATGCTTCCATGCAACGGCCGATTCAACCGTATCGGCAGTGCGCCAAACTGACATGTTAGGAATCATACGCAGAGTAGAAGTTTGTTCCACCGCTTGGTGTGTTGGACCATCTTCTCCTAAACCAATTGAATCATGTGTAAAAACAAAAATATTTCTCAACCCCATTAGTGCGGACATGCGTAGCGCATTGCGTGAATAGTCTGAAAAAACTAAAAATGTTGCACTATAAGGGATGAATCCACCATGCAATGCAATTCCAGAATTAATCGCTGCCATACCAAACTCACGCACACCATAGCGAATATAGTTTCCACTGGCATCATCACTGATATCTTTGGAACCTGACCACCATGTATTATTCGATGGCGTTAAATCTGCTGAACCGCCAACCACTTCTGGTAACAGTTTTGCAAAACCATCTAATGCAAGCTCTGATGCTTTACGTGTGGCAACTGTTTTCTTCTCATCTACAGCAGACTGAATAACTTTTTGTGCTTCTGTTTGCCAATTTACGGGTAACTCACCCGTAGTACGACGCTCAAACTCGGCAGCAAGCTCAGGATGCTTAGCTTTATACTCTGAGTAAGTTTCTTGCCATTTTGCTTCCTGCGCTGCACCTGATTTCTCTGCACTCCAAGCATTGTAAATGTCATTTGGAATTTCAAATGGCGCATGCGGCCAATTAATTTCCTCACGCACAAGTTTAATTTCATCATCACCTAGTGGTGCACCATGCACATCACCAGTGCCGCCTTTGTTTGGAGAGCCCCAGCCAATGACAGTTTTGCAACAAATTAAACTCGGTTTGTTGGTATTCTTCTTTGCATTTTCTATTGCACTTTTAACTTGAGCAGCATCATGTCCATTGACATCTTCTATTACATCCCATCCATAAGATCGAAAACGCATAGCAGTATCATCTGTAAACCAACCATCAATTTTCCCATCAATCGAAATACCGTTATCGTCGTAAAACACAATTAACTTACCAAGCTCCAACGTGCCAGCCAATGAACATGCTTCGTGAGATATGCCTTCCATCAAACAACCATCACCTGTGAATACATAAGTATGATGATCCACAATTTTAGTGTCAGCTTGATTAAATTGTGCGGCAAGCATTTTTTCGGCTAGTGCCATACCCACAGCATTGCAAATACCTTGTCCCAATGGGCCGGTTGTGGTTTCTACACCGGGTGTATCTCCGTACTCTGGATGTCCCGGCGTTTTGGAATGTAGTTGACGAAAATCTTTTAAGTCTTGAATCGAGAGATCGTAACCAGACAGATGCAATAAAGAATACAGCAACATCGAGCCATGACCATTTGATACGACAAAGCGATCTCGATTTGGCCAGGCTGGGTTTTTAGGATTGTGCTGTAAAAAATCATTCCACAATACTTCGGCTATATCGGCCATGCCCATCGGCATTCCAGGATGCCCACAATTGGCTTGTTGAACGGCATCCATACTCAATGCGCGAATAGCATTGGCGAGTTCTCGACGATTTTCCATCTGAATTTATACTTATATATAGTGTGTAAGACCTGAAACCACGATTTCGTTCTTTTTATGTGATTTTTATAGTAAAAGAGCCCTGTATTACAGGGCTCAGAACTATTTATGACTGCGGGTATTGTGAAATAGAACCCCTAGAAGGGCAACAATACTTAGTGGGTAAAATTCGTTCTAAGCGGCAGAATCCTACTAGTAATCTCCCATATCTGTAGAGAATTGCACAGGCACCATTATGGTTATGGAATCGCCCACAGCGATATCAACATCAATCGATATTGGATCCGTAGTGTTAGGAATTGTGTTACAAGAAGAATTTATAGAAGAAGGCGTGCAGGTCCATGTAGATGTCATAGTTACGCCATCCGGCAAATCATCTGCAATCGTTGCTCCTGTTACACGAGCGGGGCCGGTGTTAGTAACTATTATTTGATAGTTAGCAGTGCTTCCTGGTGTGTAAGTAAGCGCACTATCATCTTTTGTAATTTGTAAATCTACAGTACAGTCAATTGTGATTTGTGTTGGATCATCATCATCCGATAAATTGTCGGCATCAATATCACCAGCAATAGTAACAGTTGGATCATCTGTAACTTCTGTAATTGAATTAATTCCATCTCCATTTGGATCCATAAAGATGGTACCTTGATTTGATATCGTCCCACCTGCTCCGCAAACATCATCATTCACTCTTACTTTATATTCTAAAGTGACCGAACCAGAAGCAGGTATGCTTCCATCCCATTCGATTGTTCCTGCATTGTGAATGATAGACCCCGATGATGCAGTGGCAGATCCTGATTCGTAAGTAACATCGCTTGACAGCAAATCTTCAAACTCATTTGCCGCATTATCTGCTTGCGCAAAATCATTGAGTTCATTATTTAGCGTTATCGCATAAGTTAATACATCTCCCGGCAATACCGTTCCACCATTATCATCAATAACCGTTTTAATACCTGTAATAAAATCTAATGCGCCAAATCCATTGTTATCGTACACAAACCATGTAACTGCTTCCGGGATACCTGTGCGCTCATCATCGTTCACCTGATCTTCATCAACATGAACATTAATTCTTCCAGCTTGCGCTCCTGCAGATGTGCAAAACCTAACTTCAGATCCGTTGTTTCCATTCATAGTATTAATATTGCTGATGATATTTTCATTTGTTAGACCTGTTGGTCCGCGAGGGAAACAACCATCGCTATGTCGATCTACATCTTCACCGGTACGACCTGCATCATAATTAAATCCAGCATTCGTCCCACTGCTTGTTTCTATCGCGATCCATCCGATATCTTCAGCACCGTGTGTAGAATTCACTTCCATTCCTTCCAGCACCAAACTAAAGTCATTATCAGCTGCAGTAGGAGTCGGAGGATTGCCTATACTGTCATCCCGTGAGGCAGTAGATGATATAAAACTAGAATCATTAAATGTATTTACTGTGTGATATATATTCACATTGCTAGTTGCATATGTGTGAGTCAGATTGACTGGATTTAACGCGCCAGAATTACCTCCCGCTCCAGCACGAACAACATTAGTATTTTCAACACTTGCTTCCACTTCTTGGCCATCAGGAAATTCCCAAGCACCTTCTTCCATTACCCAGTAATGCACGGTTTCAGTTGACCACCCGCCAGCTGGTGGGCACGGTCCTGCAGGTGGATCAATGCTTCCCGCATTTTCACATGGACTTTGCATACCAATTTGAAAGCTACCCGCAGTAACATTACGTACACGAGGCACCAACGTTAGATCATTATTGTGGGATATCGGACCAGCAACGACGACAGGATTTACATACGACTTTGTGTAATTGATCGTTGCCCAAAATCCACTATCAATTGTGTTTGTTAATGTTGCAGTTCCGGTTTCAAAAAAACCACCTGCATTAGCGTAACCCGCTAATACATTTATAAAAAAAATAAGTATTATTTTAAGTTTAGTCCGCATAGTTAGGTAATTCTGCCGCCTTAGGTATGCAGATAACATCACTACCCTTAGACCGAAATTTTGCGTCGCCATTTTTCAATGGTTATGCCTTTTCTATAAACTATTTTATACAATATCTTTATAATATTTAAAAAAACAATTGTTAATAATCTGTCATGTCACTCGAATAACTGACCGGAACTGTCACTGTAATTGAATCTCCGTTTACGATATCGACATCAATTGAAATTGGATCGGTCGTACTCGGCGCAGTATTACAACTAGAGCTTCCTGAAGATGGCGTGCAAGTCCACGGAGCGGTCATCGTTACGCCATCAGGTAAGTTATCTGCAATTGTCGCACCCGTTACATCATCCGGACCATTGTTTGTCACGAGAATTGTGTATGTTCCAGTGCTACCAGGTGTATAAGTTAAGCTTCCATCATCTTTTGTGATGGATAAATCTGCTACTGGGATGGGTTCACATATTTGTGAGTACTGCACGCCATCTACCCATAAACTTCCACCATTACGATCAAAACGAACATAACGCGCTCCACCGCTAGGAACGGTGTAACTAATTTGTTGGGAAATATCATTTGGCGCGGCGGCAAAATTAATCGTACCACTAAATGGCCCACCTACATTTATAGAAGAATCGATATCGTAATTCGCACCATTATTATTACGTGCAATCGATAAAATAATGGTAGCGTTTTCAGGAACAGTATCGGTTAAATCTAAAACAATTGTAGGATCTACGTTTCTTAATCGCGCAGAATTACCATTATTTAATCCGGACCC
>JBCCEI010000060.1:0-11489 GCA_039030355.1 Pseudomonadota bacterium
AACTGCAAATCCAGATCTATGTTTAATGTCCAATTGAAATAATACGCATCATTTACACTTTCACGATAATTGCGAACCTGTTGAATAGAGGTTTGCACTTCTTTTGCTACAAGTTCAGGATCATCAATGATGATTTTATAATATTGCTGTGCTTGTTTTCCTAAAGCAGCAACAATGAATTGATCAATTTCAGTAAAATACTGTTTTGAACTTTCTGGTCCCGTAAAAATAATTGGAAACGGCATGTTTTTATTACTTGGATGTAGCAACATGCCCAAGGTATAGAAAATTTCTTCTGCTGTACCAACACCTCCCGGAAAAACGATCATTGCATGCCCTAGTCGTACAAATGCCTCTAAACGTTTTTCAATATCGGGCATGATCACCAACTCATTTACGATAGGGTTGGGAGGTTCGGCTGCAATTATGCCCGGCTCTGTCAGTCCCAAATATTGAGAATGTTTAATTCGTTGTTTGGCATGACCAATCGTTGCGCCTTTCATGGGTCCCTTCATTGCGCCGGGACCACAACCGGTGCAAATATTAAAACCACGAAGTCCTAGTTGGTAGCCAACCACTTTTGAATAATCATATTCTTCCCGACTAATCGAGTGCCCACCCCAGCAAACAACTAAATTAGGTTCTGAGTTTGTATGTAGTACACCAGCATTTCGCAAAATATGAAATACAGCATCTGTTATGCCTTCGGAAGATGTTAGATCCAGTTTGGGATTGGCATAAATTTCATCACTGGCATATATCACATCGCGTAGCACAGAAAATAAATGTTCACCAATACCTTTGATAATGGCGCCATCAACAAATGCACTCTCCGGTGCGTTTTTTAACTTCAGGCTAATGCCTTTTTCTTCTTGTACGAGCGAGATATCAAACGATGCATAGCGTTGCAATAATTCCCTCCCATCATCTAGTGGATTTCCACAATTCAGCACCGCTAAGGAAGATTTGCGAAACAGGTTATACAAACCTCCTTGACTGGTATCAAGTAGTCTACTGACTTCAATTTTAGATAAAACATCAAGTTGCCCATCAGGGTATACGTGGGCATCGACTACATTATGTTGCATTGGGAACTTTACTGGTTAATATTGGACTATAAAGTCTAGTAGACTATGGCCTTATTCTAAGAACAAAATGATAAGGGGTTACGCATGGCAAATGAAGGTTATCATGAACCGATCGATGAAGTATCGAATGAAACACGAGATATGCATAGAGCAATCACTTCGTTAATGGAGGAGCTAGAGGCAGTAGATTGGTATAACCAACGTGTTGATGCCTGCAAAGATAATGATCTAAAAGCGATTCTTGCTCACAACCGTGATGAGGAAAAAGAACATGCGGCAATGGTGTTGGAATGGATTCGTCGTAAAGATCCTCGATTTGATAAAGAGTTAAAAGACTATCTATTTACTGATAAAGATATTGCACATTCTTAACTGATATTTGTAACTAATTTAATTTAAATAAACGGATTTATGATTTTTCGACAATTATTTGAGCCTGGCTCATCGACGTATACATATTTAATCGCTTGTCAAGAACAAGGAGTTGCGGCATTAATTGACCCCGTATTAGAAACTGTAGAGCGAGATCTAAAAGTGTTGCAAGCATTGGATCTTAAACTAGCTTACACTATCGATACCCATATTCATGCAGATCATTTAACCAGTGCAACGAAACTAAAATCATTAACTAACAGCGAAATTGTTTACCCCAAGCAAGCAGAATTGCCTTGTGCAGATTTGCAAATTGAGGAAGGAAAAGTTTTTCGAATTGGTAATATCGAACTGAATCCTTTGTTTACACCTGGGCATACTGATCATCATTATGCGTACATGGTTGAGCAAGATTCGCATCATATGGTATGCACCGGAGATGCCTTATTAATTGATGCTTGTGGGCGAACCGATTTTCAATCGGGTGATGCGGGCACATTATTTGATAGCATTCACCAAAAGTTATTCAGTTTGCCGGGCGAAACTTTGGTTTATCCTGGACATGATTATGCGGGTCATCATGTGAGTAGTATTGCACAAGAAAAAGCACGTAACCCACGTTTAGGCAATGATATGCCTAAGCATGAGTTTGTCGAGATTATGCAAAATTTAAATTTGCCTTACCCAAAGAAAATCGATTTTGCAGTTCCAGGAAATGAGGATTGCGGTATTTGCCCGCCAAATGTTCCAGAAGCTATGCGCAGTCCTTGTGGCATACATGATCAAGGCTGATCAATAATTCTTAATTATCGTTCGTAGTCACAACTACCATAAAATTGACTAGGAATAAGATCAGTGTCAATAATCGTATTTCGACTGTGAGCTGATTTACCATGAATATCAACGGTTGTTGTAAGTACATTGCCACGTTTATTGATCTCTACAAACGTGAATCCGCCACCAGTAGGGTAGATTTCTACATCTGTGATACCGCTTTTACGTATTACTTTTGCATCACTTGTTTCAGTATCAACTGTAAACGTCATTTGCATCACTTCAATTGCAGGCTCAACTTTTTGCACGGAAGCAAAGGTGTCATATTCACATGTGATCGTAGTCAAAGCAGAATGCGCACTTTGTGCGCTGAGCAATATTATTAATGCAGTAAATATATATGCTTTCATTAAAAATTTACGTATCAGTAGTATTTCTTATTAGGGTATCGGCCAGAGCGCCACTGTCTTTAATAAGTTATGTTCTAGATTGATATAATATGCTCAACTCACCAAATGACATCTTGGACCATCAGCCACCTTTTATTTTTGTGTCTGCTGATAAAAGCTGGCTATTGATTTCTGAAATCAAAAAGCTCGAGGATTGTATAGAATTGACTGTAATTGAAAAAAAGAATAGTGAATTTAGCAAGCGAACCGTGCGCTTAGATGAAACACCTTTTCATGTTGGCGCGGAAATATGGGAACTTAATTACGGTGCTACCTTAATGACGCTGAATCACTCGTCACTTTCGCAACATCCAGCAACACTGTTATGGCAGGAATGGATAAAGTATAAAAAGATTAAAAAATGATATTCGCGCTATGTAACTGTATTGCATTGGCAATCTATAAAAATAAACACAAATAAGCCACACAAATATATTATAGAAAATCCAAATAAACGTTTTGTACTTTGATGTGTGATTGGTTTGCGTGCAAAATCAATTGTGATGACTAGATATATTGCACCTAGCAATAATGCTGCAACTAAATAAACTGGTCCAGCTAAATTAAACCAATACATGGTAGTACTGATTGGGATCAATACTATGGTGTAGAGCAGCATTCTAAACTTAGTTGTTTCTAGACCGCTAACAACTGGCAACATGGGTAAGTTTGCACGTCGATACTCATCTACGCGTAACAATGCCAATGCCCAAAAATGTGGTGGTTGCCATATAAACATAATGGTAAACATTACTAATGCTTGCCAGTTTATTTCGTTGGTAACTGCTGCCCAGCCAATCACAGGAGGTAGAGCACCTGCAACGCCTCCAATTTCTGTACATAAGGGTGAACTTCGCTTTAACCATATAGTGTAGATGACGACATAAAAGAATGTGGTCGCTGTGGCTAAATAAGCGGTAAGTGGGTTAACAAGATAAAATAAAATGGCAAAGGATGTAATGCTGAGTGCAGCGCCTAGCCACAAAGCTTGTTGTGGTTGAAGCCTAGAACAAGGTAAGGCGCGGGTGCGTGTGCGTGCCATAAGTTTGTCAACTTCTCGATCTACAAAATTATTCAGTGCGCCACTTGAGGCTGAAGCCATACCCGTGCCTAATAAGGTAAAGATCAGTAAATCGATCGAAACATAACCACCACCTGCAAGCCACATACCGGTGAAAGTTGTGAGTAGTACGAGTAATGCTATGCGGGGTTTGCAGATTTCAAATAAGTCACTCACTTGAGTGCGAACTGCTGTAATCGTGGCGTTCAATGTATGGGTTCCGGAACGAAAATTGAATATAATTTGCAGCGATTATAACGGGTTCAACTTAAAATATCTGACTAATCTATTTATATCCTTAACAGGATAGTAAGTATTTACTGTGCAGATATTTCTTTTGCAATATTCATTTGCTTATTACTTAACACGTGTGGGTTTTTCTGCCAAATTGAGTCACCTGCAAGCGGGCCAGAAAGGCTATGTAAAAATTTGATGAGTTGTTTTTTTTCAAAGTAACTTAATTCAAGTGGTTTGATTTCATTGTGACCAACTAAGGCTAAAGGTGCTTGATCATAATGATCGATAACATCCTCAAGTGTTTCTAATTGGCCACTATGCATATAAGGAGCTGTTAGGTTGATATTGCGTAGTGTGGGCACTTTGTGTGCAGCAATTAATTCATCACCTTGTTTGGCAAAGTTAATGTCACCGCATTGGTTTTCATTTGCATCACTGAATCTTCCAAGACAATTAAATTCATCGTTTAAAGTTTTGCGTACACCTATTACGCGTCCCATACTTGGTAAATGTCGTGGAGCAGATAATATCCCGGTGTTATGGAATTCATTGTTTGTAAACAAGGGTCCATTATGACAATTAATACACTGCGCCTTATCAATAAATAATTTTAACCCTGCTTTTTCTTGTTTAGTAAGTATTAAATTTTCTTCATCTTGTTGAATCAGTGCTTCAACATAACGATCAAATCGTGAAGCCGCAGGTGCTAATCGATGTTGATAAGCTGCAAGTGCTTTTGCAAGATTAACAAATATCTGTGTTACAGCTTCTCTGTCTTGCTTTCGCATTTTTTCCCACGTTTTGCTCCATTGCTTGTTTTTCACCGGGCCTGCTATAGCGGGGAATCGATCTTTATCTGATAAATTCGGCAGTGGTGAGAATAATGATTCATAAAGAAGCCGATATTTTTTATCTTCATAAATAATATGTGCAAACTGCATGCGTGTTGCAGCATGTTCCAATTCATTTTCAAGAGGGGATAACGCTTGCGACCATAAGCTATCGCTGCGTCCGTCCCAAAACTGCCAGGGGCTATAGGCCATACCAACTATTGTTGGCGTGTTGTGAACACCGGCTTGTGCACCTGCTGCAGTTTTTAAACCATCGGTGAAATAAAGATCAGGAATATGACAGGTTGCACATGATATTTTTTTATTATGACTAAAGCGCTCATCAAAAAATAATTGCCTACCAAATTCTGCCGCCTCAAGATTGTTAGCTAGCTTATTACTGTTATCTTCGGCGATGGCTGGAAGATTTCCAATCCATAAGGTTTTTAATATTTCTATTTCTGCTGAAGACCATTTAGAGCTTTGTTTAAATTGCGTATTTATCCATAAAATAGAAAATATTATAGCAATGCTCGCTGCTAAAATGAGTATCCAACGAAAAAAAGTGGACATGCAATTTCACAGATTATAGGTTGAGAGGGAACGTTACCTGATCAGTTTTGCCAGCAGCTTCTATAGAAAGTGTAACCACCCAATAGCCATGCATGTGAAACTTCATACCTTCAAGTAAGTACTTTCCTTCACCAAGATTTTTCGTGATTAAGGGTTGGGTAGGAAGACCGTGATCATGCTCGGGCATACCGCCAGCTATATTCACAATTGCATCTAAAATAGTTTTCTTATTAGCATCTTGTATTGCAATAACCCATGAGTGCATTTGATTTATTTTAATCGGCTTTGCTTTGCTTTCATACGCAACTATAAAGTGACCTGCATCTGAGCTTTTACTGGATTTTGTTTCAGCTTGGGTGGTAACTGAAAAAATGCACAGCAGAGTAAATATTATAAATCTCATTTAATCACTCTGTTATGTAAACGTTGATAACCACCATTTAACAACCAATAATTCAATTGTAAAAACAGTGCTAATGCGATAATTAAGGGTATATAGCCCCAGTCGCTACCGCCTACTTGAAAAGGAAATACTGCAGTATAGTGCATTCCCTCATCTGGGTTTTCCGCACTAACAATGCCAATATAATAGCCTTCATCGCTGAGATCATGTTGCGCGAGGTACACACCATCTTGATAAGCAGCTGCCGCTTGATAATAAACTGTATGTTGTTGAATGTTGCTAATTTTTTCAACATCTTCAAGTCTGGCAAAACGTCCAAGTTTTTGTGTGTCTTTGATAATACGAAAGTCCACTGGCATTTCGCGCAACCCATCATGTAGATACTCCATCACAAATAAAGTTTCACCGGTGTTGGGTATATCTTCACAATATTCTAAATGCTGACTAATTTGAGGTTGATAGATGGTGAAATGTGCCTTAAAGAAGTCAATTTGTATGACACAGATATCTTCTTCAAGAAATACACCTCCATGTGCATGTGTTTTATTACAAAAAAGCGCAATAAAAAGGATTAGGGCAATGAATAATCTTATGAGTATGTTTTGTGGAAGATAGCTAAATATAATTATTGTTGTACTATTAATTGAAATTAGAACGTTAATGCTCTGCTTTCCCATGATGCTCAACCACAGGAGCTTCCTGTAAACCAAAAAAAGTAGCGCGCTGTGAATGTGTATATTGGCCCTCAATAGACATCATCACAATTAAAACCAGCAAGCACAAGGGCGGCACTAATATAGCTGAGATTAGCGCAATTCTTTCCCATGTCATATGCATGAAGATCGCTACAATAAAACCTGCCTTTAACATCATAAAGACGAGAATTAGATTCCATCGCCACAAACCTTGTAACTGATAGTAATCAACCATATAGGAAAATGTACTGAGTACAAACAACAGTATCCAAATCCAAAGGTAGATGCTAAGTGGATGTTCTTGATGTCCTGAATCTGACGCTGACATGATTATTCCTCACCAAAGATAAAAGAATGCAAAAATAAATACCCAAACTAAATCGACAAAGTGCCAATACAAACCACAGATTTCGACGATATCGTAGCCTTTTTTCTCATAGCGTCCATTCATTACGCCAATAGCTACGTAGGTTAAATAGATCACGCCCCCACTAACATGCGCACCGTGGAATCCCGTTATCATAAAAAAGCATGCACCAAATTGTGGTGCGCCAAAAGGGTTGCCCCAAGGACGAATACCTTCATCAACGATCAATTTAGTCCACTCAAAAGCTTGCATGCCTACGAATAACAAACCAAAAGCGGCAGTTATGAATAAAAGCGTAGCTGTTTTTTTACGATCGCGTCTATAACCGTAATTCACTGCCAGCGCCATAGTGCCACTACTGGTGATGAGCACAAACGTCATAATAGCGATTAAAATTAATGGAATGGGATCGCCACCAAAACTCAATGCAAAAATTTCACTTGAATTTGGCCATGGAATGGTTGAGCTAGCACGTATCTTCATGTAGCCGGTTAAGAACGATGTGAAAATAAAAGTATCACTGAGTAGGAATATCCACATCATGGCTTTACCCCAGTGAACCCTAAATACTTCTTTATCGTCTGCCCAGTCGTTGATCAGTTCATTGACTGCTCCATCATTTGCAACTTGGCCTGCATCTTGTGACATATGTTTTACCTTTCTAAGAGAGCTTAACTTTTATTTTTAAGTAGATAACAAAAGCGCGAACAGCACTAACCAAACCAGTAACAAAAAGTGCCAGTAGATTGTGCAAAGCTCGACACTCATACGAAGTTTTTGTACTTCAGCTTTATTTTGAAGTTTAAATACGGTTTTACTCCATACCCACAAGCCACCAAAAATATGTAGGGCATGTATTGCAGTTAATACATAAAAGAACGAATTAGCGGGATTCGAAGTAAGAAAATAGCCTGCATCGTGCAACTCTTGCCAAGCCCAAAATTGCCCTGCAATAAAAGCGAATGTGAAGATGCCCGCAATCAATAAGTTTGATTTAACTTTTTTTACTTGTGATTTGATTGCAGCATTACGTGCGATCTGAAAAAAGATACTGGCTAAAATTAATAACCCTGTACTAATCCAAAGTACACCTGGTTCTGTAAGTGGTGTCCAGTCACCATACTCCATTCGTTGAAAATAGGCGCTTACAAATAAAGAAAACAATGAACTTGCAACAGCAAGAAAGGTTATTAGACCAATTTTTGCTGCAGGAATTGAAAAAGGGCCGCCTGCATGATGTTGTCCAATCGGGCCTTCTTCTGCCCAGGGCTGTACATTAAGTGTTTGGCGAATTAGCCAAAACACCACGGAACCCATAATGACTGCCAGTATGATAAGTGTTGCAGTCATAGCTAGTGCACATCACCTTTGGTGTTTTCACTAGGCTCTTCGGTTTGATCAATGTAATCATCCTTCGCACCAGGAACACTGTAAGAGTAGGCCCAACGATGTACCACTGGCAGTTCGGGGCCCCAGTTGCCATGTTTAGGTGGGTAGTCTTTGGTTTGCCATTCAAGTGTAGTTGCACGCCAAGGATTGCGCTCTGACTTCTTGCCGTATATCAAGCTCCACACCAGGTTGATAATAAACAAGAACTGCGCCATTCCAACAATGAGAGCTGCTATGGTGATGCTCACATTTGCAGTTTGTACCGATTCAGGCAGGAACTCGGTTGAACCATTGGCGAAATAGCGGCGCGGTACACCAAGTATGCCAATATAATGCATTGGTAAATAAATGGCATAAGTGCCTAAGAACGTCATCCAGAAATGAATTTTACCCATGGTGTCATTTAACATACGCCCTGTCAGTAATGGGTACCAATGATAGATGCCACCAAACACAACTAGGAATGGCGAAACGCCCATCACCATATGAAAATGCCCAACGACAAAATAAGTATCAGATAGAGGTACATCGACAACAACATTTCCAAGAAACAAACCAGTAATGCCGCCGTGGATAAAGGTAAAGATAAATCCAATTGCGAATAGCATTGGTACATTAAGGTGAATATTGCCTTGCCATAATGTCAGTACCCAGTTGTACACTTTAATCGCCGTCGGTACGGCAATAATTAATGTCGTCGTGGCAAAGAAAAATCCAAAGTAAGGATTCATGCCACTAACGTACATATGGTGCGCCCAAACAATAAAACTCAAGCCACCAATTGCAACCAATGCCCACACCATCATGCGGTAGCCGAAAATATTTTTACGTGCGTGTGTACTAATGAGATCTGAAACAATTCCAAATGCAGGTAGGGCAACAATATAAACTTCAGGATGACCAAAAAACCAAAATAAATGTTGGAAAAGAATCGGGCTGCCACCTTCATGACTTAAGTTTTCACCCAATGACGAGATTGCCGGCATAAAAAAGCTGGTATCTAACATCTTATCTAAGGTCATCATGATCACGCTGACCAACAAAGCAGGGAAGGCTAGTAAACCGAGAATCGTCGCCATGATGATGCCCCATACAGATAGCGGCATACGCATCAAAGTCATACCTCGAGTACGTGCTTGGAAAGCTGTGGTGACATAGTTAAGGCCGCCCATGGTAAATGCGATAACAAACAATCCTAATGAAACTGTCATGCACACAATGCCCCAGTCGGCACCTGCGGTTCCTTCGGTGATGGCTTGTGGAGGGTAAAGTGTCCAGCCTGCTCCTGTAGGTCCCTCGGGAACAAAGAAACTTGCACACACTACGATCACGGAAAGTAGATACACCCAGTAACTGAGCATATTCATAAACGGAAATGCCATGTCTCTTGCACCACACATTAACGGTACAAGAATATTGCCAAAGCCACCCAGAAAAAATGCGGTGAGCATGAAAACAATCATAATCATGCCGTGCATGGTAACGGCTTGGTAATACTCACTTGGTTGAATTAAATCAAACGCACCAGGGAAACCGAGCTGTAAACGCATCATGAATGAGAGCACAAGTGCGACTACACCGACAGCGGTAGCAGTAAGGATATATTGAATACCGATAATTTTATGATCTTGGCTCCAGACATATGCACCGATCCACGTTTTAGGATGTGCAAGATCTTGTCCTTCGTCAGCTAGTGCAACATGTGCCATAACAGCTTTACCTCATTATTAATTATTTAGAGAATTTACGTATGCGAGCACGTCACGCATTTTCTCTTCGTTCAAACTCAAAACCATCGATTCCATTTGTCTTCCGGTAACATCTCCAGCATGTGCACCGCGTAATCCATTTTTGAAATTTTTCAGCTGGGTTAATAAATACCAATCACTCATGCCTGCCATTCGTGGAGCATTAACGGCCCACCTTCCTTCAGCTTGTTTACCATGACACTTGCCGCACGTGATATAGAGTTCCTTACCATTTTTAATATCACCATGAATAGTTTGTGCTGCAGGTTTATCCGGAAGTGTTTGTATGTAGGCTGCAATATTGTTCATTGCATTTTCATCAACCAGTGTGTTTGCCATAGGCGCCATTTGCGCACCATATGTGTCTTCTGGATTCGACCCACGAATTCCATGTTTGAAATAAGTAAGCTGGCGCTTTAAGTACCAATCTTCTTGACCACTAATTTTTGGAGCATTCAGTGCAGGATTGCCTTCCCCTTCCAGTCCATGGCAAGAGGCACAAACTTGGTAGAGCGCTTTACCCGCATGTGCATCGCCTTTTTTTAATGCAGCAAATTGTGCATAGGTTTGTTGTGCATTTAACCAGGTGTTGTAATCTTCTTCTTCGTCTACAACTACTCTGCCGCGCATAGTGTGATGACCAATACCGCAAAGCTCTTCGCAGAGAATTTCATAACTACCGACTTTTGTTGGTGTGAGCCATTGCCATGTGATCATGCCGGGCACTAAATCCATTTTCACGCGAAATTGCGGCACGGTGAAATTATGCAGCACATCTTTGGAACGCAAATTAAATTTAACAGCTTGGTTTAAAGGAATGTGTAACTCATTTCCAGGGATTAATATATCGTCTTGCCCATAAGGATCATCTGGGTTCATACCAAAGGGATTATCGATGCTAATGTTTCTAGCATCTACTGTGCCAAGGCGATTATCTTTACCCGGTAAGCGAAAGCTCCATTGCCATTGTTGTCCGACTGCTTCAACAATATTGGCATCTTCAGGCGGTGAAACAAACTTGGCCCAAACTACTAAGCCAGGTGCAAGCATTGCGGTTACACCAATAGTTGTAATAATGGTTAGCCAAGTTTCAAGCTTTTTGTTCTCTGGTTCATATGCTGCACGTTGGTCCTTACTTTTATTGCGAAACTTGACTATGCAGTACGCCATAAATAAATTGGCTGCGACAAATACAATTCCGCAAACAACAAAGGTTATTGTTACCGTAGTATCAATATCCCCCCAGTTTGAGGCAAGCTCGGTGAAGTACCATGGGCTCAAAAAATGAAAAACAACTGAGCCTACGACTAAAAGTATGATCACAATGGCGACAGCCATATTAACGCTCCCTAGTGATTAAATTATTATTAACAGACTGCATTACTGTTAGGTGCCAAAGCACTTGCAATCAATAAAAATTAACGTAAATAACCCCAACAAGTACAAAATCGAAAAACCAAACAGTTTGCGTGTACTTTGATGTGTGATTGGCTTACGCGCAAAA
>JBCCEI010000061.1:0-11416 GCA_039030355.1 Pseudomonadota bacterium
CGGATCATTTGGTGCATTTGTTAAATTAGCATTATCATAAGGTACACCATTTATATCATTACCAGCCCATGGAACGTAGGTCTTGTTAGGATCAAAATAAAGTGGATTAAAATCTACACTACGAAAACGAAAATCATCATCGGCTGCCACATAGCAGTTTGCAATTACACGATCATCAACTAATGCAGTATCGGTTGGAATTGGGTCCCCTGGAAAGCGAACACCATACACATAGCCACCAGCATAATCTTGTGTTGCTACAGCCGGTGGAATAATAGCCGGAGGATTCACATAGGGTTCACAAGTTGCAGGTGCACCACCTTCAGGAACACGATGAATAATATTTACAAAATCACAAGTACCGGAAATTGAAATTGCACAAAGTGCACCACTATTCCCTAAATCTTGTGTTGCAACCTCCCAATCCATACTGCCAGAGTCATCCATCAGAATTAATATATTCGGCGGTAAGGAAGGCGACAACTCTAAAGGGACATCAGAAATATTGAGTACTGCGCTAACACTTGTCACAGACAAAAATCCCGTAAACAAGGCTATGTATTTAAAAGCTATAAACTTATTATTTACTTTTGAAACCATTGAATTAAATTTATTACCAGTCAACGCCATAGACGGATTGCAAAATGACTTCAGTATTGTCACTGCCTCCGGTGCCTCGAGCAGTTACACGAAATAATTGTACTGTTTGTGAGTTTTGCTGTTGGTTGTAACCACGCACATCTCGAGAGCCCAAATTATTTTGGGTCTCCGAGATATATTGAATAACAAATCGCGGCTCTGAGTTGACGTTGTCTGGGACAAACGCCATGTATTTTCTAGAGTTGGAGTCTTGCCAGTCAATATTTTTCCATAATTCTTGATCAGCATTATCATAAAGACCATCCGTACCATTTGAGTCAAAACTTGCTAAGCTAAGTGTTCCTGAATCAAGCAATTCCTCTCCTGCTTTTAATGCCGCTTCTGCAGTTTGTAACGCCACTAAACTGTCGCGTGTGTTACCTGCCATGCGCACTTCTAAGGTAGAGCCTTGCATACTTGTTATTGCAATCAATGACATCACCAAGAGCATCATCAAGCCAACGAATAAGACAGCTCCAGACTGCTTGTATATAATCTTGGTATTCATATTCACCGAACTCGATTGCGTAAGTTGATTGTTGTATTCACTACATATCGAAGTTTATTATCAGCCGGATGTGAGATTGGGGTAGAGTCTGATATAGATGTACCAGCAACATTGTAAGTATTGGTATCAGGCTGAGCAGTTACTTCTTCTGCAGTTACCATAAGTAGGCCCAAACGTACCGTCACAACATTTAGCCAATCGCTAACATTGTCGGCCGTAACATAACGATCCACTATTTGGTCATCATTAAGCGTGTCTTCACCATACAGTATTTGCATGGATTCTACGCCCTCAAGTAATTCTTCTCTCCACATTGTGGCGGTTTCGGTTCCAGAGATATTTTCTGCGACATAATAATTTCGCCATAGAGAACTTACTGTGGGGTCATTGTTGCTTCGAGCAATATAATAAATCACGGGTTCATATTTTGTGATTTGGGCGTCTTGACCGTAGTCTTGCAGATTCGCTGTATAATTCCCGGGTGCAATTCCAGAATTCGTATTGTAATTAATCGCACCAGCAGCTGGTGTTCCTGTTGAACTAATACTGCTTGAAATTTGAAACAAAGTTGCCTTATTTGGATCACATGCAATGGCGATATCGCCTGTTTCAAATTCTCCAGTTGGAAAAGTATCTTGCAATGTGAATCTTCCAGTGGTGTTGTTGTTAAATGCAATACTTGCGGAATAGACACTTCCTTTTAAAATCGCTATTGCATCATCATCATTTGACATACGTTGACCAGGGTTCGGTCCAACAACGGGTAAGGTAGACGGGAACGAAGCTCCTCCCTCATAGCCTTGGATGCCATAATCAAAAAAGTCTAAAAACCAAGTCGTGTCTCCATTAATAACCTCATAATCATGATCCCCAGAGTAACGGCATGGCATATATCCTGCCATGCGAATATCTTTAGACATCAATTCTAGACTGAAACGTAAGTTCTCTTGCAAGCGAGATAAGTTATCAGTCATACGATAAGTTTGCTTGCTGCTGATGTACATACCAGTAACACCGCTGACTAAAAATAAACCCAAAAGCAGCGCAACCATCAGCTCAATGATAGAGAGTCCTTTTTGATATTTACGTGCTTTCATAGCTCAGCCATAATCATAATGGATTCTTGATTCGCGCCCGCCCCCCATTGAACAGTAACTGTCACGTCATCGCCATCTCTTGAAACAGCGCCATCACCGTTAGGTAAAACAGAAGTCATATTTAATGGAGGATCACAAGCTGAATCATTCTCATACGAACCAAGTGAGCATTTCCACTGCGCAAGATCATATGATGCGAGTTCTGTTGGCGTGCAAGTTGTACCCTGACAATCCGACGGTGAGGCAGGAATACTTGTAAAAGTACTGTCATAGTTACCACCATCAAATCCAATAGGGTTTGCACGCATTTTGTCAATCAGGTCGTAAGCAAAATAACTTGCTTGAGATTGTAAATAAGCATTATGGCTGCTCTTCATACTAAACAGTTGCATGCCTGCCATACCTAATAAACCAATGGATAAAACAGCAAGTGCAACAAGCACTTCCATTAATGTGAAGCCATTGTTATTTCTTATGTCCATGGTGGTGTGCATTCAGCGATTGGGTCTCCGGGAGCTTCCTCGGGAATACTATTCGCATCTAACGGTGCGAGACGAGTTCTCCCATTGTTCCGAATAAAAATCGCGCGTGATTTATTCAATAAATTTTCTTTACATAAAACGATACGACCGTTACTTGCTCGTCCTTTTGCATTGTATACAAATGAACTTAAGGAATTAGTGCGCATTGTGTAGTTGCTTGGTAGACCTTCGTTTACACGGATCAATTCTTCGCCTGGATCTGCATAATCACCATCTTCATTTACATCACTGAATATTATCCAACCCTCTTCATAGCCGGTGCCACCACAACTTATACCATCTGAACTTTGACATACGCGTATACTGCTGTTTCTTTTCACCGCCTCACTACGCGCAAAGTTAAGTGTTGCTACTAGCTCATTGATATGGGCTGTGAGTTGATTGCGCTCGATAACATTATTAAAACTGGGCACACCAAGCGTAAGCACCACGGCCGCTACGGCAAGCGTGATCATGAGTTCGATTAATGTAAAAGCAGATTCGTGTTTGTGCATCTTAATAATGCGAACACACGACGTGAAGACAACGAGCCAACTCAACAAGCAGGCTCATTCCATGTTTTCTATTCTCAGCAGCACTCAATTAATTGGCGCTATTCCTTCCTGACTTACTCGCCGCGATACTTCGCGATCTCATTTATATATATATTCACTATTCTCGACACATCCGGTGCTTATAAATTAGTGTACATCTATTGTATTAGGTTCTATGAGTAAATTCTTGTTCCAATTAGAATGAATTGCAAGATCTGCTATGTGCTTGCCGCAGTGAGAGTTTTTACCCTTATAGAAGGTATGGTCTAGGGCCAATAAGAGTAAATTTCTGTTACCAGAAATAAAAAACCCACGGTGGTGATACCGTGGGTTTAAAAAGCCTGCTTCCCTGTAGGCTAATGCGTAACTATGTTACTTGTACGAAAGTCGAAAATAAGTGATCCGGTTCACGCTATATATAGCGCTTGTAACCACATATCCTGACATCAATACCGATGATCTCTTAACGTAATTTATTCGCAGAATTTATACTTTCTAGGCAGCACGTTTTAACGCAGATTCAACTTCTTGACGTTTTTCAACACCCACTAAACATGTGATGATTTCTAATGCAAAATCCATTGCAGTTCCAGGCCCTCGAGAAGTGAGCACCTTACCATCTTGCTCGACTGCAGCTCCGGTAATGTTGATGTCATTTTTTTCTAACGTTTCTAATACGCCAGGATAAGCCGTTGCATTTTTCCCTTTTAACAAACCAGCTTCTGCCAACACTTTTGGTGCAGCACAAATTGCTGCAACATGGTTTTTATTGTCTATTGTGCTTTTTAAAATAGCATGAATGCGTGCATCTGCATTTAAATGGTCTGCTCCGGGCAAACCACCAGGAAGCACTATCATATCGAATTGTTGATCAATTACTTGATCAAGTGTTGTATCGGCAATTAATTTTGTTCCGCGTGATGCAATGATAGGCTGGTCATCCAAGCTTGCAGTAATCACTTCTATTTCAGCGCGTCGTAGAATATCGATGATGGTTACCGCTTCTAATTCTTCGCAGCCTTGTGCAAGCGGGACTAATACGCGAGGGATGCGCTCTTTTGCCATGTTGTGTATGACTCTTTTATTCGTTTCTGGTCAGCTGCAATTGTAATTAATTCACTTACCGAAACCAATTGCACGCCATGCAATTCTGCATCAGCAAACTCCTGTTCCAAAACGTTTAATGTCGTTCTATATGGATGACCAATCGCTAATGCATAGCCTTTTTGTTTGGCAATTTTTACTAGGTGCTTAATCTGTTGTTTAACAAAAGCGGCATCATTTGCGGTTGCATCCAGGAACACATCTCGTTGTAAATTTGGAATATGGTAAGTATGCGCAGTGCTTGCTGCGACGGTTCGAGATGTTGTTCTACTGTCAATAAAAAAAAGACTTTCATCTCGATTAGAAATGGCTTGCATCAGCCATTCCATGTATGAAGTGTTACTGGTTAACATACTTCCCATGTGATTATTGATGCCACGCACATGTGGAACCGCGTCTAAACTGATATCAACAATACGGTTAAGTTCATGTTGTGACATATCTGCAGTAAGCGCACCATAGCCAAGCCGTTCGGATTTGGAAGCCTGCATAGGCAAGTGCAGCATCACCTCTTTACCATGTTGGTGCGCTAATCTTGCAAGCTTAATGGAATGCGGTCTAGCTGGAAGAATGGAACAAGCAAATGGTATTCGAGAATTTACAACCCGCTTACCACTGTGCAAATTATTGCCTATATCATCAATGATGATTGCAATTGAGGCAGATTCTGCAAAAACTAAGTTAAGCGGGGCTATTAATAACAGTCCCGCTAACAAATAGTTAAGTGACTTGAATCCAGCGTGCAACACGAAGGTTATAAACTTGCCTGCTGAGTCATACCCTTTAACACTTTTAGTGCTTCATCCAATGCATAATCATTAGCATCATCTTTTTTGCGCTTGGGAACGGTAACAACCGACTTTGGTTCACGCTTGGCCTTTTTATCTTTGTCTTCATTTTCCAGATGGCCATCCAAATCCGCTTCAGAAATGATACTTAATGCACTCGTTTCCTCTTCTTTTTCACCTTCAACTTTCAACAAGATATCTGGCACTATTCCTTCGCTTTGAATAGAGCGACCTGCTGGTGTGTAGTATCGCGCCGTGGTTAGTTTCAACGCTGTATTATCATTTAAAGGTAAAATCGTTTGTACAGAACCTTTGCCAAAAGATGTAGTGCCAATAATCGTTGCACGCTCATGGTCCTGCATTGCGCCCGCAACGATTTCAGAAGCCGATGCTGAACCTTGATTAATCAATACAACCAATGGTGCGCCTTTTAAGGTATCACCCGTGCTTGCATTATACTTTAATTCAGAATCTTCTACTCGACCCTCGGTATAAACAATGAGTTTATTATCTTGAAGAAATACATCCGATACACCTACTGCACCTGTTAACACACCACCTGGGTTATTACGCAAATCTAATACTAAGCCTTTCAGATCGCCTTCGTTTTTCTTTTTCAAGGCATCAAGTGCATCTAGTACGCTACGCGTTGTTTTAGATTGAAAATTTGAAATTCGCACATAGCCATAACCAGGCTCAAGCACACGATTTCTTACGCTGCGAACACGTATTACATCGCGCGTTAGTGTTATCACTAATGGCGCATCTTCACCATCACGCACAATGGTTAAATCGATGTCAGAACCTTTTTTACCGCGCATAAGTTTAACCGCTTCTTCTAAGGTTAAACCTTTAACTGATTTATCATCGAGTTTAATAATTAAATCGCCGGCTTGTACACCTGCACGCTCTGCGGGAGTGTCATCAATAGGAGCAATAACTTTTACAAAACCGTTTTCCATACCAACTTCGATACCAAGGCCGCCAAATTCACCCGAGGTTCCTATTTGAAGTTCACGAAATGCTTCTTCGTCTAAATACGAAGAATGTGGATCCAATCCAGACAACATACCGCGGATTGCGTTTTTTAATAACGAACTGTCGTCAACATCGGTTACGTAATCTTGTTTGATGCGCGCATACACATCGGTAAATGTACGTAAGTCATCAAGTGGTAAAGCAGAAGCCATTTCTTTATCTGCCCATACATTGTGTGCCATAGATAAACAAAGACCAATGACCACTCCCCATAGAATGCCAAGATGTAGGGGGTGTTTAAATTTCATTTTCTGCTCTCCTAGAATAGTCTTTTTCACTCGATCTGCGCTCCATTATGAAAGGAAAATATAGATTCGCAACATATTAGATAAGTGGCATTGGGTAAACGTTCAAGTATTGCTACTTAAATCACATATGAATTGAAGTCATACAGAGTGAATGTACGCATATCAGTATATTTATTGGGGCATTGCTGGCCAACAGCGTACTAGAAACCGATTATTGGTGTATAAATGACCAATGCGCTTACCACTTTTTTGCAGTTATTTTCCTTGAAGCAGCGGGTTTTGTGCACCAATTTGCGGGGTTAACTGGGCTGCCTTGTTTGCGTATTTCAAAGTACAAGCCGGTTTTGTTAGAGCCGCCGCTATTGCCAACATTTGCTAAAATTTCACCGGCATCTACCCATTCACCGACCTGTTTAAACAAACTTTGATTATGGCCATAAAGGCTCATATACCCACCTCCATGGTCAACAATAACCAGTAAACCTAAACCTCGCATCCATTCTGCAAATGCCACACGTCCATGATAAATACTACGAACGTTATTACCTTCGCCACTGGGGATAAACACACCATGCCACTTATGTTTGCTCCGCGCAGTAGTGCGTTTTTGCCCAAACTTATTACTTGGCTTACCCACCACGGGCCAATATAACGTTCCTTTTGATTTACTAAAGCCCCGGTTCTGATCAATTACTGGAATGTCAGCCAATGCTGTACGCAGTTTTTCAATTAAATCTTTAAGCTGTTTTTCGTCGCTCGCAAGATCCGCCAGCTTTTGCTTTTCTGTCGAGACACTATTATTTATAGCGTCAATTGCAGTTTTCCGCTTTTTCTGGGCTTTTTCTATTGCAATTTTTTCATTCAATAAATTCTTTTGCATAGCAAGATAGAGTTGTTCCGCTTGCATAATCTCTGTTTGAACTTGATTAACAGATTGTAAAATTTGCGTGGCTCTATCCATCTCACTTAATCGTGCACGATGTACATAATCATAATAAATTAGATCACGGCCCAATTTTTCAGGCTGCTCTTGATTGAGCATTAATTTGAGTTTTTGTTGGCCGCCATATCGGTACTCTGAACGAATTTGTGCATACAAAATGCGTTGGTGCTTAGCTAATGCATTTTGCAATTTAATTTCCTCTCCTTGCAGTGCAGCAATTTTTTCCTGACTCCTCTTGAGACTGGCCTCAGTAGCTTTTAGCTTTTTATTCAGCTGCCCAATATTTTCTTCTGCTTCGCGTAACTGTTTTTCTATATTGCCTAACTCACCGCGTTGTTTTTCCAATTTTTTTTGTGAGCTTCGAATTTGTTCCTGCACTTTAGAAAGCTTTTGCTCAGCTTCTTGTTGGTTAGTTGCGGCCATAACGACCCCAATTAGCGTACTTAAAAGCACGAACAGTAAGATATAAAAGCTAAGTTTTACTCGAGGATGCCTTATGAATACACACATTTTAAGAGCATAATTCGTTGGTAAGTGCTTGAATTTTAATGTTTATTAACGTATTAGACATTTATAATATTAGCCTATACTATACAAGTATAAGTTTGCATGGAAGCATAAGGCAAATATAACTAGGAACTAATTATGAGCATAACGGCTGACGAACTCATCTCTCGCGAAGAAGATATCGAAACAGCATCAAGATCACTAAAAGCAATGTCGCACCCATTGCGACTCAAAATTCTCTGTGTGCTTGGTGATCAAGAAGTAAGTGTGCAAGATATAGTCGAAAACGTCGGCACATCTCAAAGCAACATTTCTCAGCACCTCGCTATTCTTCGTGACAAAGGAATTCTTGCCTCACGTAAAGATGCCAACCGCGTTTACTATCGTGTTGGTGATGAACGCACACTTAGTTTGATCAATATGATGCAACAAGTGTTCTGTTCTGCGCATTAGGCCAAATCCTCGCATACTTTAAGAACGTAGTTAGCTAGCAACCCATTGATGCAAGAGTATATTGAATTCGCTGGGCGACATGTTTTGCTATTTGTTGCTCTAGGGGCAGTGATCACACTTATAATCGTGAGTGAACTTAAACGATTCACCAAAGGCTATAAAGAGGTGTTGCCAGCAGAAGCGGTTATGCTAATCAACAAGCAAGATGCTTTGGTGTTAGATGTGCGTGAAGCTAACGAGCTTGGCCAGGGTACCATCATTGATTCTAAACATATTGCTCTTGACGCATTGAGTGATAAAATTTCAAGCCTACCAAGCGATAAAGACAAAGCAATTGTTGTGTTTTGCAAAATGGGCAATCGTTCTGCACAAGCCGCAAAATTATTACTAAAAAATAGTTATACCAATGTATTCAGTTTGAAGGGCGGATTCACTGCTTGGATAAATGACCAACTTCCAATTTCTAAAAAGTAATTCTAAAACAAAGATATGAGCACTCCTGAAGTTACAATTTATACAGGTCACCGCTGCGCATACTGTAATGCCGCTAAGAAAATGTTAGACAGCAAAAACGTCTCCTACAATGAAATTAATGTCCACGATGATCCAAGCAAAATGGAAGAAATGGTAGAACGCACTAAACGTCAAACTGTGCCACAAATCTTTATCGGAGAGCTACATGTCGGTGGATTCGATGACATGGCTGAATTAAATGGGGAAGGGAAGTTAGACACGCTGTTTCAAGGAGAAGATTAATCAAGAAAGCATAATCAATATCAGTCATAATTCGATCCAAGTATATAAAAATTAACTAACGAGACATGGCTGAGAAACCTGCACAAAAATTTGAAATACAAAAGATCTACATAAAAGATCTTTCCTTTGAAACTCCAAACTCTCCAAAAATATTTACTGAAAAATGGAATCCAAAAACGGATGTTCACATTCAGACTGAAAACAACAAGTTAGATGAAAATTTATTTGAAGTTGCAATTGTAGTCACCGTCACGGCAACGCAAAATGAAACAACAGCGTTTCTAGTAGAAGTAAAGCAAGCAGGTATCTTCTTGATGGAAAATTTCCCGGAAGAACAGCATAAGCAGTTATTAGGCAGTTATTGCCCAAATATACTATTCCCATTCGCGCGCGAAAGTGTAGCGGAACTAGTTGCAAAAGGCGGCTTTCCACAACTTCTATTGAACCCTGTTAACTTTGATGCACTTTATCAGCAACACATAAATGCAGTTAAAGAGCAAAAAGAAAATCCCGAGCAGATTAAACACTAGCTCATGACAATTATTTTATGATTAAGGCAGCCGTATTAGGAGCAGGCTCTTGGGGTACCGCTCTTGCCATTCAATTAGCAAACAACGGTAATCAAGTTTGTGCATGGGATCATGATGCAGAACTCATTGATGCTTTACAAAAGGATCATGAGAACAAACATTATCTACCAGGTAATGTTTTTCCAAAAACATTAAGCGCAAAATTCAAGCTTGATGACGCCATTCAAGATGCAGATTTTATTCTTTCAGTTGTGCCCAGCTATGCAATGCGCTCTGCATGCGAACAACTTAAGTCTCTACAACATTCTGAAAAATTTATTTGGGCCACAAAAGGTTTTGAAAAGCAAAGCAAAATGATGATGCACCAGGTGGTTGAAGATGTGTTAGGTAAAGAAATTCAATCTGCTGTAATTTCCGGCCCTTCGTTTGCAAAAGAAGTTGCAGGCAGTTTGCCAACTGCGGTTACGCTCGCATCAAATGATCTTAACTATGCTGAACAACTCGCGAGTTATTTTCATAGCGATCATTTTAGAGTTTATGTTAGTGACGATGTGATTGGTGTGGAACTAGGTGGTACCGTAAAAAATGTGCTTGCCATTGCAGCAGGCATTATTGATGGTTTAGGCTTTGGTGCAAACGCACGCGCAGCCTTGGTTACAAGGGGTCTTGCTGAAATGATGCGCTTAGGTGCAACACTAGATGCAAACCCAAAAACATTAATGGGTTTAGCGGGCATGGGTGATTTGGTTTTAACTTGTACTGACAATCAATCTCGTAATAGAAGATTAGGTATTGCGTTAGCGCAAGGCAAATCTGCACAACAGTATATGGATGAAGTGGGGCAAGCAGTAGAAGGGTTTCATGCTGCACAAGTGGTACACGAAATTGCACAAGATAAAAATGTAGATATGCCTATATGCGAGCATGTTTGGAAAGTGTTGCATGGTGGCTTAGATCTTAAAACTGCAATTGCAGAATTGCTTGCGCGTGGTATGAAAACTGAATTTTAGCGTTTATTCAAATTTATTTTGACGCCAGGCTTCATAAAGAATTATTCCCACCGCATTGGCCAAATTGATACTGCGAGATGAATCGTGCATTGGAATACGTAATACATTTTCTGTTTCAGACCCATTCAACACCTCAGTTGGCAAGCCACGGGTCTCAGGGCCAAATATAAACGTGTCGTCTGGCTGAAAATTTGGAACATCATAATTTGTGCGGCCCTTGGTGGAACATGCATAGATTTTCTTGGGCTGTATTGCATCGAGCATCGCTGGATAACTTTGATGTTCAATTACATTGGTGAATTCGTGATAATCCAAGCCGGCCCTACGTAACTTTTTTTCATCAAGTTGAAAACCCAATGGGTGAATTAAATGCAAATCACAACCCATATTGGCACATAAACGTATAATATTACCGGTATTAGGCGGAATTTCTGGCTCATAAAGAACGACTTTAAACATACTCGAATGACTACAAATAAATTGGAATTTGAATTTTGTGGCTTGAACTTCAATTCGCCACTAGTTCTGCTCTCAGGTTGTGTGGGATTTGGTGAAGAATATACCCGTATTGAAGGATTCTCCAACACAGATGTTGGTGCTGTATGCCTAAAAGGCACCACAGGTGAAGCACGATTTGGCAATGCACCACACCGCATCACCGAAACACCAGATGGCATGCTGAATGCAATCGGATTGCAAAATCCTGGTGTAGATCATGTA
>JBCCEI010000062.1:0-11358 GCA_039030355.1 Pseudomonadota bacterium
AACATACCCACGACCCTCATTTGAAGGAATTACACCATCAGCAATTAAAAAACTGCAAGAACGAATATGATCAGCAATTACACGCAGCGATGCTGTTGAAGTATCTTTTATGTTTGCAATATCAGCAGCGGTTTGAATAATACCAATGAACAAATCTGTATCGTAATTATTAGTAACACCTTGCATCACTGCAGCAAGACGCTCCAAGCCCATTCCCGTATCTACAGAAGGCTTGGGTAATGGTTTTAAATTACCTTGCTTATCGCGATCATATTGCATGAACACTAAGTTCCAAATTTCTACATAACGATCACCATCTTCATCTGGCGTACCTGGTGGGCCACCTGGAACTTTATCGCCATGGTCATAGAAAATTTCTGTGCATGGACCACATGGGCCAGTATCGCCCATCGCCCAAAAATTGTCTTTGGCTCCAATTCGTGCAAGTCGGCTTGGATCTACTTTTATTTCATCCAACCAGATGTTTGCAGCTTCTTCATCTTCTTCAAATACTGTCACCCATAATTTTTCTTCTGGAAGCCCAACAACTTTGGTTAAAAATTCCCATGCATAATGAATCGCTTCGGTTTTAAAGTAGTCGCCAAAACTAAAATTACCCAACATTTCAAAAAACGTATGGTGTCTTGCGGTATAACCTACATTTTCCAAATCATTGTGCTTTCCACCCGCACGCACACATCGTTGACTAGAGGTGGCACGCGCAAAGCCCAACGCATCTTTACCCAGAAATACTTCTTTGAATTGCACCATGCCTGCATTTGTAAATAACAACGTAGGATCATTCCCAGGCACAAGTGGACTTGAAGGCACGATCTCATGATCATGACCTTTAAAGTATTCTAGAAATGCAGTGCGTAATTCAGAGCTTCGTTCCATATCCATCACATTAGGCGCATCCATTCGCGCCCTGATTTAATTGATATTCAGTATTGCGATTTACCCAAATCGGGTAAAGATTGCTTGGATTATATCACCAGTAAACCCGCGGGATTGTAGGAAACGCATACGTTTCGCCCTTTCATTTGCAGAATCTAAGGGTTTAGCCGCAAATTTTTTTTCGTATGCTTGATAAGCTGTATCGATCCAGATCTCGTCATTAAACTCAACAAAACTATTCACTAACTCGGAAGAGATTCCACGTTGCTGAAGTTCTTGCTTAATCTTTAACGGTCCATAACCACGATTACGTCGCATATTGACGTAGCTTTCTGTATAACGCTCATCACTTTGCAAACCTTCATTTATGAGCGTATCAATTTGTGCTTCAATTTCCTCTTCGGAAAATTCTTTAGCTTTAAGTTTTCGGAAAAGTTCCAGGCGCGTATGTTCACGCCTTGAGAGTATATCGAGGGCAGTATTTCTAACCGATCGTTCAGCTTGCCTAAACATAAAAACCAGGCATTAGGCTTCAGTCGCTTCTTCCTCGGCTTGATCGTCTACTTCAGTATCTTGATTAAAATCTTCTTCGCTTGGTAATAATTGTGCACGAAGTTTTTCATCGATTTCATTTGCCATTTCTGGATGTTCGGTCAAGTAGGAACGTGCATTCTCTTTACCTTGCCCAATACGCTCACCGTTGTAGCTGTACCAGGAACCTGCTTTATCCACTAAATCATGTTCTACACCCATATCAATCAGCTCACCCAAGCGCGAAATACCTTCACCATAGAGAATTTCAAACTCGGCTTTCTTGAATGGGGGTGCAAGTTTGTTTTTAACGACTTTAACGCGTGTTTCATTTCCTAGAATCTCATCCCCTTTCTTAATGGCACCAATGCGACGAATATCTAAACGCACGGACGCATAAAACTTTAATGCATTACCGCCAGTTGTTGTTTCAGGGCTGCCAAACATCACACCAATTTTCATACGAATTTGGTTAATAAAAATTACCATCGTATTGGAACGTTTGATGTTACCGGTAAGTTTGCGCAATGCTTGCGACATGAGTCTTGCTTGCAAGCCCATATGCGAATCGCCCATATCGCCTTCAATTTCTGCGCGAGGAGTAAGTGCAGCAACAGAATCCACTACCACTACATCTACCGCACCAGAACGCACCAACATATCGGTAATTTCTAGTGCTTGTTCGCCAGTATCGGGTTGCGAGACAAGAAGGTCATCTACATTCACACCAATCTTTTCTGCATAAACGGGGTCAAGTGCATGCTCTGCATCTACAAATGCAGCTGTTCCACCATTTTTTTGACACTCTGCAATAGCTTGTAATGTCAGCGTTGTTTTACCTGACGACTCAGGGCCATAAATTTCAATCACGCGCCCTTTAGGCAAACCACCAATACCAAGTGCTACATCTAATGCTAACGATCCAGTTGAAACTACTTCAATATCGCGTGCAGCTGTAGAATCCCCCAAGCGCATTACAGCACCTTTACCAAATTGTCTTTCGATTTGACCCAACGCGGCCACTAACGCTTTTTTACGATTCTCGTCCACTGCTCACCTCTAATTTAAATAATGAATACTAGGTTTAGTTGATTAGTTCTAACTAACTTAATATTGGCACATTCGTGATGTTAAGAATACTTGCGAAACCAATTTATTCTTCTAAAAACGAATGTGTCTTTAAAACATTATAACGAGTTGTATTTTCATGAGGAACCGACTCTAACAAATGAAATTCTTTCGCTTGCCAGGTAACAGTAAAAGGCATATCAGGAAACTCTGCTTTAGGAACTTTTTTGAATAGCGTAATGTGTGGTTTAAAAATACGTTCATCTGTTTTTGCGCCACAACTTTCCGCTATAGATTTTAGATGGTTAACCAATCTTGTTAATTCTCTTGGATAAGAAGAACATCCAAGCCACAATGTCTTAGATGATTTAAAGTATCCATATAAATCAAAACGTAACGTAAAAGACTGCACAAATGTTTGCAGCATCTTTTGCTCCAGACACTTACGTTCATTTGCTTCCAAATAACCTAAAAACTGCAAAGTAATATGCAGGTTATCCTTGGGTGTAGGACGTACACCTTTTATGATAGGAAAAGATCTAGAAAGAGAAATGAGCTGCTCATGCACCTCAGTATCTGGCAGCAAACCAAAAAATAAACGCTTTTTAGCCACTCAAACGCTCACTTAGCTGCATTATGGCTTGTTCGACGCTTTGATCTCGAACCCTATGGCGATCACCATCAAATAGGTGTTTAACAGTCTTGGTTTTATCGTTTTCAAAAGCTGTTGAAATGAATACCGTGCCTAGTGGTTTTTCTGCAGTACCGCCACCGGGCCCTGCAATGCCGGTAATAGAAGCGCTTAAATTTGCTTGGCTATTTTTTAGCACACCAATTGCCATTAATTCAGCTACTTCTTTACTTACTGCTCCATGCTCACTAATTACATCAGAGTTTACACCTAAAGACATAATTTTAGACGCATTACTATAGCTTACAAAGCCACACTCGAACCACATTGAGCTACCCGCTAATGACGTGAATTCTTGTGCAAGCATTCCACCAGTGCAAGACTCAGCAACAGCTACTTTTATACGATGCCTCAACAATTTTTCTGCTAATTGTTCTATCTGCAATGTTCTATCCGACATCATGAATTCCACAAAATATTTTAATCAGTTGGATATTATTTGAGCTGTGTGAAAAAGGTTTCTTCGCTAGACTGCCAGTTATGATCGCACGCCCTCCAGTAAAACACACGCCAATGATGCAGCAATATCTGCGAATCAAAGCAGAGTACCCAGATATGTTGCTTTTTTATCGTATGGGTGACTTTTTTGAACTGTTCTTTGAAGACGCAAGAAAAGCTGCAAAACTCCTGGACCTGACATTAACTTCACGTAATAAGAATTCTGCTGATGAAATTCCTATGGCAGGTGTTCCGGTACACGCGACTGAAGGATATCTAGCAAAATTATTAAAACAGGGAGAGTCGGTTGCTATTTGTGATCAAATTGGAGATCCGGCTGCCAGTAAAGGTCTAGTAGAACGTAAGGTCACAAGGGTAATCACACCTGGTACCGTCACTGAAGAAGAATTACTCAATAAGCAAAAAGATAACTTCCTCCTAGCCATTTGCGTTGCAAACTCAGAATATGGTCTTGCGTATTTAGATCTGAGTTCCGGAAAATTTCTTTTACAAACATGCAAATCAAATCATGAACTGCATGATGAACTCGCACGTATACAACCTGCTGAAATTTTATTGGCTGAAGATACAGTTTTAGCTGTAGGGGATAAATACGCAACAAAAACGATACCTGTATGGCACTTTGAATTTGGCTCGTCGGTCAGTGCTTTATGTAAACAACTTGGCACTAAAGATTTAAGTGGTTATGGCTGTGATGATTACCCACTAGCAATTTCCGCTGCAGGCGCAGTACTGCAATATGTAAAAGATACTCAGAAGACTCAATTACCGCATATTGATGGGCTACAAGTTTGTCAACAGAACGAATTTATAAAAATTGATAGTGTTACAAGAAAAAATCTTGAAATTGAATATTCATCACAAGGCGACAGCAAACATAGTTTAATACATGTTTTGGATCATACTGCTTGCGCCATGGGTTCAAGATGTTTGCGTTCATGGTTAAATCAACCAACACGAAACACACAAATACTTTTGCAACGTCATGCAGCTATTTCTGAATATCTAAATCTTAATAGTTATAAAGAAACGCATGACTTACTTAACGAAGTTAAAGATATAGAACGCATTCGCAGTCGAATCGCATTACAAACGGCTCAACCCAGAGATTTAGATGCACTGCGCTCTTCCTTACAACGCATTCCAGACATACAAAAACATTTATCCATATACAAGAGTGATCTTTTAGTTGAATCTGAAAATATGCTAAAAGGTTACGAGCACTTAACAAATAAACTTGAGCAAGCCTTGTTTGAAGATTTGCCGCTATTAATTCGTGACGGTGGTGTAATTAAATCAAGTTATGATGATGAGCTAGATGAATTACGCAGCATAAGTACGAATGCAAATCAATTTCTAATCGATCTAGAACAACAGGAAAAATCTGCAACTAACATTGCCAATCTAAAAGTTTCCTATAACCGTGTACATGGTTACTATATTGAAATCCCACGTAGCCAATCTGAACAAGTTCCTGAACACTACACACGTAGACAAACTCTAAAAAACACTGAACGGTTCATTACACCTGAGCTGAAAAAATTTGAGGACAATGTGCTGAGTGCCAAAGAGCGTGCTCTTAAACGTGAAAAGTTACTATATAATCAATTTCTTGAAGATTTATTAAATGATTTAACATTGATTCAGAACTGCGCTAAAGCTTTAGCACAAATTGATTCAATTTCTACACTTGCAGAACGAGCAGCAACATTAAATTATGTACAACCTACATTCTCGCAAGAGGAATTAATTAATATCAAACAAGGGCGACACCCAGTAATAGAAAAAACACAATCCGATCCTTTTACCGCCAATGATGCTCATTTAGATCAGCAACGCAAACTTTTACTCATTACTGGGCCAAATATGGGTGGAAAATCTACATATATGCGTCAAATTGCCCTCATTACTTGGTTAGCATATAGCGGTAGTTTTGTACCAGCAGAAAATTGCACCATTGGGCCAATCGATGCTATTTACACACGCATTGGCGCATCAGATGATCTAAGCTCTGGTCGCTCAACGTTTATGGTTGAAATGACAGAAGCCGCTAATATTTTAAATAATTCTACAAGTGAAAGTTTAGTGCTCATGGATGAAGTTGGTCGTGGTACCAGCACCTATGATGGATTGTCGCTTGCATGGTCGTGTGCACAACATTTAAGTGAAGTGAACCAATCTTATAGTTTATTTGCAACGCACTACTTTGAACTCACACAACTACCAGGATTCTTTAATACAATACATAATGTTCATATTGATGCAATTGAGCATAATGAAAAAATAGTTTTTTTGCATGCAGTTAAAGAAGGGCCTGCTAATCAAAGCTATGGAATACAAGTTGCACAATTGGCAGGCATTCCTAAGTCAGCAATTGCAAGTGCGAAGTTAAAACTTAAGCAACTTGAGTCGAATATTACTGAATCGACGCTAGAAGAAAATCAACTTGGATTGAATCTAGAAAGTGAAAGTACCCATCCCAGCATTGATTATTTAGAAAATATTGACCCAGACGAATTAAGCCCAAAAGAAGCGTTGGAGATACTGTATAAATTAAAGTCGATGGTATAAAAACTAAGCTAAAACTGTTTGATCTAGCAACTCTCTTAACCCTTCTTCCAAACTATGCTTTGCAGTAATGTTTAACTTATTTTGCAAAACATCCACCATTGCAGCGGAGTGTTTGATATCCCCTTCCCGTTCTGGTCCAAAAGTTTTTTTACACTCATGGCCGACAATTTTTTCTAGCACTTCTATCAATTCTAATAACGTTACCGTGGAACCTGTAGCAACATTCACTGCACCCTCATAATCAGAATCAAGTGCCGCTTCATTTGCACGTGCAACATCATTTACAAAAATGAAATCTCTAGTTTGTAAGCCATCACCATTAATTGTGAGCGTTTGCTTTGCGATTACTGCATCTGCAAATAGTGCAATTACGCCTGCATAAGGTGATTTTGGATCTTGTCGTGGCCCATATACATTAAAAAAACGCATGCCACATGATGAAATATCGTAAAGCCCTTTAAACAATTTTACATATAGCTCATTAATTTGTTTTTCTAAGCCATATGGCGATTCAGGCCCGAGCGGCTCATTTTCTGGCAAGGGTAGCGTTTTTGGGTTGCCATACGTTGCTGCGGAGGAAGCGTAAACGAATCGTTTAGCATTATTCTTTTTCACAGCGTTAAGTACGTTAATAAAACCAAGTATATTATGTGTTGCAGAATCAACAGGATCTTCAAGCGATTTCACCACTGAAACCTGTGCAGCCAAATGCAAACAATGCGTCACATCTTTTGCTGCCTCAGCAACTGCCGAAATATCTCGAATATCACCTTCGATCACTGTCAGATGTGGATGAACATCTGGTAAGTTGTCACGATGACCTGACGAAAAATTATCCAACACCACAACTTGCTGCCCATTAGCAAGGAGATGATCAACAGTATGAGAACCGATAAAACCAGCGCCACCAGTGACTAGATATTTTTTCACAACAAATAAGCTTTTTGACTGTCTATATGATTTTGTGTGGAATTATAACGCTTTAAACTAGTCAGTAATGCGATCAAGATGTGATCTTGTCCGAATATTAGATAATTTTAGCCTGTATTTTCATCTCCTAAACAATTCCCTACAATTGATCACTCTCTTTAAAGTTAAGTTTTATATATGACTTTTTTAGTTACTGAATCTTGTATTAAGTGCAAATATACTGACTGTGTAGAAGTGTGCCCAGTGGACTGTTTTCATGAAGGGCCAAATATGCTGGTTATCGATCCTGAAGAATGTATTGATTGCGCAATGTGTGAAACAGAGTGTCCAGTTGAGGCTATCGTTAGCGAAGATGATCTAAACGAAGATCAGCAAGATTTCCTTGAGCTAAATGAGAAATATTCGGCAAAATGGCCTGTTATCACAAGCATGAAACCAGCCCCTGAAGATGCAAAAAAATGGGAAGACGTAAAAAACAAACTTCAATACCTTGAAGAATAAATTAAAAGAGCATTCTATTTGCACGCGCTGAAACAAATTAGTCTTGTTGCACATGACAATGACATATTGAGAATAGTCAGCAATGAAGTTGTAAATCAGGCTAAACACATGTTGCCGGATTTACGCCGCATCACGATCTTTTTACCAAAACAATATTCACAAACGCTACTGCGCGACTTCATCGTCGAAGAGGCGTCAAAGTATGGTAAAGATGCCGTATTGTTGCCAAATATCTGCACACTCAAAAATTGGGTGCATGAACAAGCTGACCAAAAAAAACCATATCTATCTCAATATGCACGTGAGCTAATTTTAGTTGATGCAGTCAAGCAACAACCCGACCTATTTTCTAGCGCGAACCCATGGAGCATCGCGAATGAATTATTAACATTGTTTGATGAAATGCTATTGAATGACGTGCAGCCAAATGATTTCAATAATTTTTATGACAAAAGTAATACTGAGTTATCGCATGCCTTATTACACGAGTCTGATCTAATCAAAATTCTTTGGCAGGCATGGCGTGAGCAAATACAGCATGAAAACTATACCGATCCAATCGAAATCTATGCACAATCATTGAAGAATCTTATGCCTGAAAGTAATGCTCACTTTTATTGTGTTGCGTTGAATAAGTTATCAAAACTTGAGCATGATTTAATATATGAACTATCTGAAGGTTCTAATCTCTCATTTTATGCATACGCTAGTGGCGAAACACTCTCATGCTATACAGATGCCTGGCTTACTGGATATATAGACGACAACACAGATACTACTTTTATAAAAAGCATAGAGAGTTCACATTTCTCAAGTTTCATGAATCAAGTATTTGATAATAATGACACAAGTATAAAATATCGCGCTGAGCGTTTTGCAGAAAATTTTCCAAATCAAGAACTTAATAATTTCTTCAGTATTTATAAAAGCAATCGTTTTGAACAACATTGCAAAGCGATTGATATACAAATACGTTTATGGATCAACGAAAACATTCAAAATATAGGTGTCGTTACCACGGACCGTAAATTGATACGCCGATTACGTGCTTTGTTAGAGCATGCAAATGTAGCTGTGAATGATCCAGCTGGTTGGGCACTTTCTACTACAAGTGCTGCTGTAGTATTGCAATGGTGGTTAGAAATAATAGAAAATAGTTACACAGCAAAACAATTCATTGCACTAACACGTTCGCCATTTTTCCCTATAACAGATGCAAAGTTGCATCAGCAATCCATCAATTATTTTGAAAAAGAAGTTGTTCTGAGACAGAAAGTACAACACGGACTATCACATTATAGAACGCGTATTGAAATATTATTTGAAAATAATGAGCGCCACAATGAAAGAATAGATGAGAATATATTTCAATACCTGCTCTCATTACTCAACATATTTGAATCGAGCGCACAGCTACTTAGCAAACTACGAAAAGGTAATAAGTATCCGTTACACCGCTTTATTTCAGAACTAATAAATAGTTTAAAGCCGATTGGCTTGTATACAAAACTTAATAATGATGCTGCAGGAACACAAATTATTGATCTCCTAGAAAAGCAAGCGGCTCAATTTAAGTTAATTGATAATAATATTAATTGGTCCGAATGTAGACGATTCATTGCTAGAATCCTAGACCAGCAAAACTTTAAACCATCCTCAATATCAAATGACAATAGCCCTAGTATAACGTTTTGTAGTCTAGAACAAAGTTATTTGCAAAAATTTGATACATTAATTATTGCATCAGTTGATAAAAATAGCTTTCCCAGCACAAACAACCATTATGTTTTTTTTAATGAGCAGGTTCGCAGAGAATGCTCCATACCAACTTGGCATGATGAACGCGCCAAGCAGTTACATCAATTTCGTTGCTTACTGGATTCAGCACCAAGAATATTAATTACAGTACAAACTGAGAAAAACGGTGAAATCGTACTACCCTCACCTTGGCTAGAGGCTATCGAAACGTTTTACAAAATGGCATTTAGTTCTACTTTGAAGAACCACGAACTTGAATATTTAGTAGATCTAAATACAACAAGTGTTTTGCATACTACTAGAAATCCAAGTATTAGAGAATCAAAACAACCAAATCCTGTATTAATCGATGAGTTAATACCGTCTGAAATCTCTATTTCCCAGTATCAAAGTTTAGTAAATTGCCCCTATCAATACTATGCACTAAGTTGCTTAAAATTATCGCCCACAGAAGAACTACAAGAGGAGTTAAGTAAAGCCGATTTCGGAAGTTTAGTACATGAATCAATTCATGCTTTTTTTGTAAATGTACCGGCATTACCTGGGCCATTTACTACAAATGTTAACATTAGTAACCGTAATGAAGCAGAAGAGATGCTTCAATTAATTAGTAAAAAAGTATTTAAAAACGCATCTAACGAAAATGAATTTGACACTAAGCTATGGCTCGCTCGCTGGAGTAATTTAATTCCACACTTCATTGATTGGGAAATTAAACAACAATCAAAGCAGGCTCCAAAAAAACACGAAATAAAGGTAAATGCTAATATTAATCAATCTTTTGAAGCTGTTGGAAGAATAGACCGTGTCGATAGCTCTGCAAAAGGCGATGTTATTATTGATTATAAAACGGGCCAAACAGCTTCCAAAAAAAGTATTATAAATGGAGAGCAAGTACAACTTCCTATGTATGCAGTACTTAATGATAATGATAGTCAAACAAAATCACATCAAGTCGAATTTGTAGCAATTGGTGGAAATAATTCAGTAAAAAGTACTGCAACTATATTTGGCGACGAGCTAGATCAACTCAAAAAACATCATTTGGAACGATTAACAGAATTTTTCATAAGCATAAAAAACAATATACCTTTTACCGCGCTTGCTAATGAAGAAACATGTCAGCGGTGCGATGCATTTGGCATCTGCAGGAGACCATATTGGAGCCAATAAACATCATGAATATCAGAGTTTTGATACTGATACTTTTTTGTAACGCACTCATCGCATGCAGCGAAACCAATCAGCCAGCCATTTTGTCAAGCGATGCAACGATTCTCGCTTTCGGTGACAGCCTAACCTATGGCACCGGAGCACATAAAGGCGAAGACTACCCTTCCATACTGTCATCACTAACTGGTTTAAAGGTTATAAATGCAGGCGTGCCTGGTGAAATAAGCAATGAAGGCTTACAACGCTTACCTAGCTTGTTAGATGAATATCAACCTGATCTTCTCATCCTAATACATGGCGGCAACGATATTCTAAGAAAACTCCCCCGCGCTGAATTGAAAAATAATTTGTTAGCCATGTTTGATTTAGCAAATAAAAGATCTATTCCAGTTGTGAATTTTGGCGTCCCTGAACCCGGTTTGTTTCTAAAAAGCGCCGAGACCTATCAGCAGTTAGTAAACGAAACAGATGTCCCCATTGAGCTTAAATTACTACCAGATATTATAGGAGATAAATCGTTAAAAGCTGATATTGCGCATCCAAATGCAAAAGGCTATCGTAAATTAGCAGAGGGGATATTTGAATTTCTACAAGAGAAAGAATTTGTTGAGAATTAAGCTGCTAGAAGTAACATGACTAAAAAATTATTAATTTTCAATCTGCACAACCACTAACAGCTATTTCAATATTATTCTAGGCACCAATTTGAATGAAGTGGTATGTTCCTCTTATAGGTTTATTTTGATACGTGGACATGAGGAAGCACTCTAGTACAGTGC
>JBCCEI010000063.1:0-11273 GCA_039030355.1 Pseudomonadota bacterium
CCATTCCACAAAGTCCCGCTCATACCAATTGTGGAAATATTATTGGGAAGAAACTTTTCAATAATAGAAGCGGGCGCAAAATATGCTACTGCTGCTACAAATACAACCAGACCCAAAATAAGCTTAATGAAAATTTTCATCGTTATCGAATCAAAGTTACTTTACCGGTAACTTTTCCAACTTGATCAGAGCGATTAAATGATGCATCGGCAACACCAACATTATTTCTTCGTTCCAACTCGCCAAGTAAAACGATCAAATAGTCAAATGCAATATCTTCTAGCCATAATTGCACGCTGTCATCACCTTTTGGTTCAATTCTTTTTATAGCAGGCCGAATGCCCATTTGCTTAGCACCTGTATCCACTATCGCGAGTAATGAACGATTATCATTAGAAGGATTGAACAAGTTAGGATTAATTCGTTTAAGGTGCTCAACTTCTTGCTTCTTTGTTAGCATCCAAACAACAGTGTCACGCTTGGCATCTACACGTGTTTGCTTATTATCACGACTTGAAGCAACTGGCGACCATATTGCAAAATATAATATGGTTAGCGCCACAAGCACACAAGCTACAAGCACCATATAACGCTCTCTTGTTTGCAGCGTTTCCCACCAATCTTTCATTAGAGCTCTCCTTTAGCAATAACAAGCTTAGCTTCTACATTATTGCCTTGCGTATTAGCAGATTGAATATCTGCTGCATAATTTTTACTTTTGAGTGATTGTTTAACCGTATCAAGTATTTGCACATCGGCTGATTTAACACTCATATTAAGCTTGCCTTCACGATAATTCATCGCATCAATATCAACTTTGCCTGCTTGTTTCATGGATTCGCCACTCATGGCTAGTAGTTCCATAAATCCAGCTTTAGACTGTGCACTGTTTGTATCAATAAAGTTTTTTAATCGCGCTTCCATTTTGGTGCGCGCACTATCAGCAGATATATTTTTCATATCTGGAAAAGTCTGTCTCATAATTTGCACAATTTGATTATTCAATTTTTCCTCTTGTTTGCTTAAGCGAGCGTGGTCCAAGAATACTGATATGAAGGAGAGAGCTAACCAAGCTGCAAATAGCATCGCTGCAACTTTCCATGCTCCAAATTGACGATGCTTTTTATCTTTCTTTTTATATGTATTTTGTAAAAGATTGATGCATTCTTCATCATCCAAACCATCTGCGAATAAGCCTGGTGGACAGTCGTCTAGTTCATTAATACTTATTGGTAGGTTAAGTTTTTTAACACCTTGCTGTTGTGCATCACAGCAATAGACATTAAGTTCTGCAGGTGTAGTATCGGCTTGGCGAAGAGAAGAAGTCAACATTTGCTGTAAATTATGCAAATCGATAGTAAAACCCTGAAACTTTTCAGTTCGCACTAAAGCTCGCTCGTCTTCGATTAATAATGTCCAGGTATTTTCACGAAAAGGCAAACCAAATACGTCAGCCGTAAGCAAGTCTGGATAAATGCCTGCATCAGCTAGTTCATCAATGACACGATCCAGTGTGTGTTTATCGATAACTGCAACTGGATAATCATTTTCACCATAGCGTTGTCCCATTGCAAAATGCAGATTATCAACATCATCGGCTAACTCATCTTCCAGCGCAAAAGGAACTGCTTTTTGCAAATGCTTTTGCTTACGAGCACGTGTGTTTACTTTCGTAAGTAACATTTGCTCAAGCGGGAGTAATACAATTACATGGGCGTTTTGGGTAACAGAAGAAACTTGCTCCAATCGAGCTTCTGCGCCTCGAGTAATGGGTACACCTTCCTCATCAAGTTTGATCCACTTAACAAAATGCGAATCTTCTATATCGAGATTCTCGAGCAAATCACTTTGAATATATAGAATTACGATTTCTTCCATTGCTATTTTCTCTTAATAGATAAACTAAATATTTTGACTACGTTTGATGACTTGTAAATTATTTCCGCCACCGCGATATATCATGCTTTGCATTTTAACTTGGCTCTTTCCAATCACGCAGGTTGTGTTTAATAAAAAATGATTAGTGCCTACACCAATCGGGCTGTTATTTATGCTTGCAGTTAAGCCACGCTCTTGAAAACTTCTCACCAAGTCATTTGGTTGTTTAAATGGTCTATCTTCACGCTCTTCGACAAGCTCTTTCCCAACGCCAGATGGCACATTTACACCGAGTGTCTCTAACACTTCAGCACTTGCTGTATTGATATTTAAAACTGCTGTTGCATCAGGCAAGGCAGTAACATGTGGTAGTAGCTTTACATAAATTTCATCGGTAATACCATGAATCAATCGCAACTCTGTTACATCATTCATAGGCCCATCAGCAGGCAAATAGGGTGGCTCTAAACCAATATAAATATCAGACTCAGCGCCTAAAGCGCCAGTGAACTGTTGATCCGTATCAATCCAGTCAATCAATGCGCCTACAAGTGCTGGATCGACACCAAGAATTGCGAATAACCGCTCAAAGCGAATTTTAATTTCAGGATTAACTTCATTACCATTTAACAAAGAATTTATATTTAATTTATTTTGAGCATCTTCCAATTTTCCTTCGATATAACCATTTGGTAATGGGAAGACTAATGGCTCATCATTATTCCACCATGATTCATCAAAGCCATCATAATTCGGTTGATTGTCTTTTTGATCTCGAGCGAGAATGGCCATGGCCCATTCCTCAGCACCTTTTGCGTAGGCCCAAGCTTGACCGCTATTAAATGCATTTTCAGTCCGATGAAAATTTAGCTGGTAATTTGATGCAATCGAAACCGATGCCGTAACCGCTAATGCAATAATCAGCACAGCCGTGATGAGTGCGACTCCAGATTGTTTCTTATGGCTTATGTAGTGCTTCATTACTTGCTATGACGCTGCTGGTGCAGCAAATAAACGTTTAATTTCTTCTAATTGCTCAACCTTAATCGTAAGTTCCATTGCGCGTGGTACGCCTGCTTGTACATTATTTACATTATTCAATGGCGGCCATGTGCTATGCCACTGGTTACTTGTGTCCAAGTAACGCAGTTTGATCGATTCGACGCCTTCCAAAAGATCAGTGGTAAAATATTCCTCTGCTATAGCCCCATCTAACTGACCCCAGGTATAACGTTTAAGTGTATTTTCAGTTAATTCATAACTTACACGCTGTAATTTGCTACGTGCAAGATTTGCTGGATTACGCCAACCAGCATGGGTAAAACTCAGCACAGTATCTTCATCACCAACAAAAGCAGGTTGTAAATCTTGATATTGATTACGAATGGCGCGATTAACGAGTTGATTAATATCTTTTTCGAAATAGCGAAAGGTAAGCTGTAAGTCCTTTAACTGATTAGAAGAAGATTGCAGGTAGTTTTGTCCTTTTAAAACCTGATTTAATCCGCCATATGCCAAAGTGCCAAGTACAGCAAATACAGCGACAGCAACCATCATTTCGATGAGTGTGAAGCCATTAATATGATATTTTGAATTATTAGATGAGTTCATGACTAACTTGGATTAAAAATCAATGTGACTAACTCTGCATAACTTTGTGCACCTTTATCTTTGTCTTTGCGTACAGTGACTTCTACACGATTAGTATCTGGGTCTTCCGTTGAATCCACTTTTCTTGTCCAATGCCAAACTTGGCCTGCAAGCGTTTCTTCGCCGTCAGTAAAACCTTTTTTTGGACTGCTTGTGGTAAGTTCAATTTCGGCAATTTGATTTTGCGCCACCCAGTAAGCAAACGTCTTATCGCGCAAATAAATAGTATTATTAGTGGTTGAGGTCACGGTTTTAATCACAGCCGCAAGCCCTAATGCAATCACTGCGAGTGCAACCATCACTTCAATTAGTGTAAAACCTCTATGTCGACAAAAAATTAGCATATATCTAGTATGTCTCTGCAAATTCATATTCACCATTTTCTGCAAACGTCATTGCAAGCGTATGGTTAACTTGGTCTGTTAAGTTAAGCTTAAATGGGCTGACTGTACCATCAGATAGAATAAATACATGTGGAGTGATATTTTTTAATTTTGATGCAGAAAAATTAACTTCTACGCCTTCAAGATATAATTCGTATTCAAGTCCATCTGGTAACATGCGTTTGTTTAATAAGCTATCTTGATCAATAGGAACCCAAACGGTTTTATCTTTTTTGTTTTTATCTTTAACTGTAGTCAATCGATAAAAGTCATAACTATTTTTTGTAAATAAAACACCTAATTCTTGTGAGTTAAAGATTGCTTGCTCTTTGGCTAAATCGATCAATGCTGCTAGTTGCTTCGATTTTGTTTGCATTCGTTCTGCTTGATTATCACCAAAGGCGAGGGTAGCAGCCGAAACAACAATTCCAATAATGAGTAACACTGCTAAAAGTTCAATCAGGGTAAAGCCATTTTCATGCTTCGCAGTTCTAGTTTGAATTATTATCATATTAATTTGCTAAGCAATCGTTTAAATGGCTATCGTAAATCTGCAGTTGATAGGTCTTTGTTATTTTCTTCACCACCCAATTTGCCATCTGCTCCAAAAGTAAATAAATCAAACTCAGCACCACTTGCACCTGGGTTTGCAAATTGATATTCGCTACCCCATGGATCAAGGGGCATCCTTGGTAAATAACCACCTTTGCGCCAGTTTTTTGCCTCTGGACTCCCAGAAGGTTTGGTGACTAATGCTTGTATACCTTGATCTGTAGTTGGGTAGTTGAAATTGTCCAATCGATAAAGATTTAATGCAGATTCAATTGCACGAATGTCACTGAGTGCTTTTTTAACGCGCGCTTCTTCAACTTGTCCAAATATATTTGGTGCAATGACCGCTGCAAGCAGGCCAATAATGACCACCACAACGATAATTTCTATGAGCGTGAAGCCACGCATGTCAGTTCGTTTATAGTTTTTAAAATTATTCATAGCGCTTCTATCACTCATAAAATTAACTTCCCTAATAATCAATTATTTAAAACAATAATTTAAGTAAATAAACCTAATTTCTCCACTGTTTACTGTCCCACCAATTGATTCAAATTAAATATCGGCATTAGAATCGCCATTACAATACCAAGCACCATAATGCCCATGCCAACGATAATCAGTGGTTCCAAAAGTTTCAGTGTCGTGTTGATCACTGTACTCAGCTCTCTTTCTTGCTGAGAAGCAGCTCTATCTAACATTTCTTCTAAATTACCACTTTGTTCACCACTTGCGATTAGATGCAATGTCATGGGTGGAAAATGTCCAGAACGTTCTAATGAAGTATGAATATTGGCACCTTCACTAATACTTACTGCGGCTTCCTGAACCGCTTGACGCATAGGTCGGTTCATAATGACTTCTGCCGCAATTCGTAAGGAGTCCAGCACAGGTACACCAGACGCAGTCATAATACTTAAGGTGCGTGAAAACCGTGCTGTATTTACCCCACGTGTAAGTCGACCCACAATTGGCATGCGTAATAAATACTTATGTACTTGGGTTCGAAATGCTTCACTACGCATAGCACGTCCAAACAAAATGATTGCAACAATGATAGCTATTAAAATCACAATTCCATATGAGGCTAAAAAATTACTCGATGAAATTAACATTCTAGTGAGCAATGGTAATTCTTGTCCCAAGTCTGTAAATATGCCTACCACTTTCGGTACGACAACAACAACGAGAAGGACTACCACGCTTAATGCAATAAATAACAATGCAATGGGGTAAACCAATGCGCCCACAACGCTTTGCGTTGTTTCTTGTTTGGTTTCGGTGTAGTCGGCAAGTCGATCCAATACCGAATCCAGGTGTCCGGATTTTTCACCAGCTGCTATTGTGGCGCGATACATTTCAGGAAAAGCAGAAGGGAACTCACTCATGGCTTTTTCAAGTGAGTAACCTTCAGTCACTCTTGAACGCACACCCATAATGGTGCGCTTTACTCGTGGTTTTTCAGTATGGTTGCCAACAGTACGTAAAGATTCTTCTAAAGGTGTGCCAGAGCGCACTAATGTTGAAAGTTGACGTGTAAAAAGTGCAAGATCTGTAGAACTGAATCCTCTTGAAAAAATACTTTTTACTGCAGATTTTTCGCCACGGTCTTTAACCTGGTTAATTGCAAGTGGATCAAAACCTTTAGAACGTAATTCTTGACGAGCAGAGCGCGGGCTGTCGCCTTCAATGACACCACGTTTTTCACGGCCGGCAGTATCGAGTGCAGTATATTCAAATGCAGGCATGACAGGCTCGAGGTTTAGTACTCAACATCTTCTTTCGTCACACGCATGACTTCTTCAAGTGTAGTTACTCCCTCAAGCACCAAGCGAATTCCGTCTTGTCGAATACTCGCTGTTTTTTGGTGTGCATATTTTTCTAATTCTTGTTCTGCACCAATGTCGTGAATCATACTACGCATGGTTTCATCAATTGTGACAAGTTCATATATACCAGTACGGCCTGAATAACCTGTGTTGTTGCATGCACTACAGGAACTTGGCGAATAGATTGTTGGAGGTGAGCTAACATTTTTACCAGCTAATTTTAACTGCTCCATTTCTACATCACTTGCAGTGTGTGCTGTTTTACATTCATCACACAATACTCGCACCAATCGCTGAGCGAGCACGGCTACTAAGCTAGATGACAATAAAAACGGTTCTACACCCATATCACGCATACGTGTGATTGCGCCTACTGCAGTATTGGTATGCAGAGTAGAAAACACCATGTGACCCGTTAAACTTGCTTGCACGGCAATGGAAGCAGTTTCCAAATCACGAATCTCACCAACCATCACGACATCAGGATCTTGACGAAGAATTGCACGCAAACCTCGCGCAAAAGTCATATCAACTTTGCCGTTAACTTGTGTTTGCCCAATGCCGTCAATGAAATATTCAATCGGATCTTCAACAGTTAGAATGTTTCGTTTTTTATCGTTAATCTCACTAAGTGCTGCATACAATGTTGTTGTTTTACCAGAGCCAGTTGGGCCTGTAACCAAAACAATGCCATGAGGCTTTTCAATCGCTTGTTTAATTTTATTATGTAAGTCGGCCTGCAGACCAAGGTGTTCTAATTCTAGCCGTCCTGCTTGTTTGTCCAACAAACGTAAAACCACGCGCTCTCCATGGCCTGAGGGAAGGGTAGAGACACGCACATCAACAGGTCGACCAGCTATGCGTAATGAAATTCGTCCATCCTGTGGCAATCGTTTTTCAGCGATGTCTAGTGCTGCCATTACTTTGATACGTGAAACGACTAATGCACCTAAATTACGAGGTGGTTGCAATACTTCACGCAATACACCATCAACACGCATGCGAACTGATAACCGAGACTCAAAAGTTTCGATATGAATATCCGATGCACCTTCTTTTACAGCTTGGGTGAGCAATGCATTAATTAAACGGATAATGGGTGCATCATCATCTGCATCCATTAAATCTTGTGGTTCGGGTAACGCTTCTGCAAGGCTATTTAGATCAAGATCATCTTCAAATCCTTCCATCAAAGCTAATGTACCAGTAGCACTATCGTCATAAAGCTGCGTTAATAATTCATCAAATTCTTCATCTGATAAGGTGCGAATGTTTAATGGTTTACCTACAAAACGTCGTGCTTCGGCTAGAGAGGGTGGCTTAACATCTGGGCGCTGAAAAATCATTACGCGACCATTAATTTCGTTACCGATTAAAATACCGTGGCGTTTCGCAAAACTAAATGGGGGCCTACGGATTTCACGTGGAGTCAAAGATGGTTGTGATTTTTCTGCTTCCATGAAATTTTATTTACTCAAGGATAATCACATCTGAATCAGTCGGAATTGAAATATTTTCCGATTGAGCTTCTTCTACTGGCTCTATAGTCTCCAACTCTACTTCTACTGGCTCTTCTATAGCTGTTGTTTCGACACCAGGTGATTGCTGTAACAACTGATCCACTGAGACAGGTGAAGTTGATGGTACTGTGCTCCCACCAGGAAGCTGAGTAACGAGCTCGTCTAAATCTGGAAGTAATTTTGCGCCTTCCTTTAACAAACCGCGGTCATTTATCTCCGCTTCAATTTGTCTTGCTTTTATGTAACTGTATTTTGAGCTTGTAGCATAAGTACTAGTTGCTGCATCACGCACAATTACCGGATGGATAAAGACCATCAAGTTTTGCTGATTATTTGAAGTTGTAGTCGATTTAAAAAGATGACCCAATAACGGGATGTCACCTAGTAGAGGTACTTTTTGTTCGTTATCTTGAAACTCATCTTGAATTAAACCGCCAAGAACGATAGTTTGTTGGTCTTTTGCTAAAACACTTGTGCTAATTGAACGTGTGTTAGTTATGATATCACTAGCTTGCTCAGAAGTTGTTAAGGATGAAGACTCAGTTTCAATATCTAACTTAACACTATCGCCTTCATTAATTTGCGGTGTGATGCGAAGCGTTATACCTACATCTTCACGTTCAATGGTTTGAAATGGATTCACAGCTGAATCTGTTCCAGAGCCAGTATTGGTAAATTGGCCTGTTATAAATGGAACATTTTGCGCAACTACAATTTCAGCTTCTTCGTTATCTAGTGTCATCAACTGCGGTGTTGATAAAATATTCGTCGCTGTGTCGCCTTCAAGCGCACGTAATATAGCAGCAAAACGGTCTTTTCCACTCAGTTTTGCTGCGCCTAGAAACGCACCTGATGTAACCGCTGTTAATGCACTTGTTGCGTCATCACCTAGAGCACCAGTTACATCTATTCCACTGTTAGAAAACAGGGTGCCGAACGCAGGGGTTGTACCTGAAGACCGATCTGTAGGGACATACGCAAACTCAACACCAAGTTCACGTGACAATCTAGTTGATACATCAGCAATAATTGCCTCGACTAAAACTTGTGCACGACGTACATCTAATTGTCGAATAATTCTTTTTAAACTATCAAATTTTGCTGGTGCTGCTGTAATGACTAGGGCATTGTTGGTTTCATCAGCTTGTATATCAACTTCGTTTGAATTTGCTGAGGTAGCTGCAGCATTGCCACCTTGTTGTCCTTCTTGTGCTTCAAATTGCGAAACGCCTAAAAGAATAGGGGCCAACTCGGATGCTTTTGCATATTTTAAAAATACAACTTGAGAGTTGCCGCCACCTTGTAGTGGTGTATCCAGGTGCGCAATGATGCCGCGGATTCTTAATCGTGCTGCACTATCGCCGGAAAGCAAAATACTATTAGAACGCTCATCTGCAGCAAGTGTTGTACCACCAGGTACTTGGCCCTGTGCATCTTGGCGATTCATTGAATTAATAATACGCACCACTTCTGCGGCAGATGCATGTTGTAGTGGTACCACCTCAATTTCTTGACTGTCAGGACGGTCAATACGATTTATAATTGTAATGAGTCTTTGAATATTTGCTGCACGATCAGAAACAACTAATACATTACTATTCGGATACGCAGCCAAGTGCCCTTGTTGTGGCACGAGTGGACGAAGGATCGGCACCATTTGCGCGGCTGGAACATTTTTAATTGGCACAACGCGTGTCACGAGCTCATCACCCGTAGCTTGCGCACTTCCACCACCGGTAATAACCGGGCCTTGCTTTGCGTTTACATCTGGCAGAATTTTAATAATCTCACCAACTTGCACAGCAGCATATCCATGCACTTGTAAAACCGAGAGAAACACTTGATAGACTTCTTCACGACTCATCGGTCTGGCTGAAACGACAGTGACTTTGGCCTTTACTCGTGGGTCTACGACAAAATTACGTCCCGTTGCTTCTGCAACTGTCTCGATGAAGGAGCGAATATCTGCATCCTTGAGATTGAGCGTGACGCCTGTTTGCGCAAAAGCATTTGAACTGGCGATAAAGATTGTAAATGCCAGAGTCATAGCCTTAATAATTTGGCCGAAGTTAGACTTATTTTTCATTTAGTTACGCAATTTTTACAATATTATTAATAGATTTTCAGCTTATCAGGAAATGTCCATACCGCAACAATGTGCCTGATATTTATACACCAGAAAATGAGCGTTATAGCCAAATATACATCTCTGTGTTCCTGATTCCATGATTAACGGGTTATCCTTATTCAGGCTTCACCTGATTATTTACTAAGGTCCTGAAATAGGGTGATTTCTGTACCAGCTCGTGTCACCACCATCGTGACTTCACTGGCCGTCGCCAGCGACTGCATGGCTTGTGGGCCTTTATTAGGTGCATCAAGTTCTACATCATTAATCTTAGTAACGACGTCTCCAGGCTCCAATCCCAATTGATAAAACATATCTGTGTTCTTACTTGGTGTGAGTTTATAACCAATAAATTGGCCATCCTCGCTTTGCGCAGGTGCGGCATTAATAAACTCGGTTAAGCGAACAGGATTTTTCATGATTTCCTGGCGAAATTGACCCAGTGACTCAAAGTCATTTTTAGCTTCTGCGGGAGCTTTTGGGCTAGTGTTTAGCTTTGTTTTTGGGCTGAGTTTTTTATTAAAAGCTTTTGCATTCGCTCTTGGCAGTCGTAGTGTTTCCATTCGAATGTCTCTCTCAAGAATAACCCGGTCAGAAAACACAGCGTGAAGGGTTGCACCACCTGGGACATCATCGCCTAATGCATAGTGTTTAATCTTATTCCCGCCGCTTGAAATAATTGCATAACCATAATCTTTGTCTCCAGCAAGTACACCTAGTAACTTTAAATTAAGTGTAGTATCTGGCGCATCCTCAACTTTTTTTACGTTCGTCGCAGGTGCAGGTTTGCCCATTAAGTGTAATTGGGCAATTTTTCGATCATGGTTAGCCCGTGGTTGAGGCTTAACATTTGCAGGAGCAGCAGCTGGTGCTACTGTAATATTGTCTACACTGCTGCCAAAGAAACCCCAGATAACTTTAGCTAGTGTAACAAGAATCAAAAAAATCAATGCAATACTGACCCAGCGAGGCAGCTTCATTTCAATCTTGGGCCACATGGCTTGTAAAGTTGCAGCATCCATACTTTATAAAATCATCATGATCCGCTATTAGCCTGTAAAAATATGTGTAGATTCAAATCGTCTATCTAGTTTATCTACTTGACAGCAAAAGCATGGTTAGCGTAACTTTCGCCGCCTCTGTTAAAGAAGAAATTCTTCAATAGGGCGAAATACTCACTAATGTCCCCATCGTCTAGAGGCCTAGGACACTGCCCTTTCACGGCGGCAACAGGGGTTCGAATCCCCTTGGGGACGCCATTATTCATGTTTCAAACTAGAATGATGAGCAGTTCAATTTAAACTGTTGCCACAACTCTAACTCACTCATTAAA
>JBCCEI010000064.1:0-10728 GCA_039030355.1 Pseudomonadota bacterium
AGCTAATAATAAAAATTAAGAGACAATATGTATATGAAATTTGGATTCAATATCACTATCGTTATCACTATTATTGCTAGTGGATTGTTATTGATATACATAAGTGCATGCTCTCAAGCATATTATGGCGCCTTGGAGAAAGTAGGCGTTCATAAGCGCGATATCATGGTGGATAGAGTACAGGAGGCCAAACAATCCCAAGAAGATGCGCGTGATCAATTTCAGTCGGCACTAGAGGAATTTAGTTCAGTTGCAAATTTTCAAGGTGGTGACCTTGAAAAGACATATAAGAAACTAAATAAAGAGCTTGAAAAAAGTGAGGCCAGAGCAAATGATGTTTCTGCAAGGATTGATGGCGTTGAAGATGTTTCAATTGCCTTATTTAAAGAATGGGAGCAGGAGTTAGAGTTATATGAAAGTCAAAAACTTCGTGCTCAAAGTGAACAACAACTAAAAGATACTAGAGTGCGTTACGAACAGCTCATGACAGCCATGCGCATGGCAGAATCGCGTATAGAACCGGTGCTCAAGCCTTTTAGAGACCAAGTATTGTTTTTAAAGCATAACCTAAATGCAAAGGCAATTGCTTCCTTGCGCGGCGAATTGTTACAGGTTGAGTCAGACACAGAGCAACTTATAAAAGAACTAGAGGTTTCAATCGCTGAAGCGGATCGATTTATTCAAGAAACTGGAATTTAACAACTGCTATTTAATATCGAATCGAAAGATCTTCTTGTTGTAAGGCATGAATTTCTTTTTGAATAATCGTTCTAGAAAATGTTTCATCAATTTCCAAAAATACAATTTGCATAATTTTCATGAATTGAGACTTTTCATTCATGCTTAACTCTTTTTTAAATGTAGCTTTATAGAGTTTAGCGATACTTGAAATTAATATTTTTAAGCGATGCAAAGCGTCATGTGTAGTTTCGCCACGTATATTGTCTGTTGTCCAATTAATAATATCTCTAATGTGCATCAAGTCGGTACGTGTTCGATCAAGAATCTCTGGCAAATACCCCAGTCCAGAAAATGAAGCTTTAGCTTTAAGCAGCGGAACGCCAAAAGTTGGCAAATGATGTAAATCACTTAGAACCTTGTTTATATCCTCTGCTGTGCAGTCAAGTAGGTCTGCAGTTAATTTCGCCTGAGGTATATCAAGACTACTTTTAACAACAGCGTAGTAGTCTTCAATATATGTCTCAATTTGCTTAATAAAGTCATCTACAATAAATTTTTTTTCATGCAAAACATTTCTAATTGCTTTGGCAGAGTAAGGGTCTAATGTATGATGTTTGACTTTATAAATGGGCATTTTATAAATTTGCAAAAGTGGTTTGCTTATGTGAAGTATAACTTCAATAGATATAAATACTATATAATTTATGCGAGCATTTTGGTAATAATCATTTGGAGTTTTTTAGCATCAACCTGATTGGCTGGCACGGCTGGGCTTGCAGTGAGACTAATTTTAGCTAAAATGCGGCGTGGTAATCCTGCCATTGGTTTTCCATATTTGTTGCTAAAAAAGCTACCCCACATACCTTTTAACGCAAGAGGTATTACTGGCACAGGGGTTTCATTTAAAATACGTTCAATACCTGGTTTAAAGCTATCGATATCACCGTTTAACGTCAACTTTCCTTCAGGGAAAATTCCGACCACATTTCCTGCTGCGAGTTCTTCAGCGATTCTTTCATAGGCGCGTTCTAGTAACTCCGGATTTTCCTTTTTTGGAGCAATAGGGATTGCATTTGCAGTTTTGAAAATAAAACGCAGGAAAGGGATATTAAAAATTTTATGGTACATCACAAAGCGAATTGGTCTGCGCACACAGCCACCAATGATCAATGCATCCATAAAACTCACATGATTTGAGACAACAACTGCTGCACCTTCTTCAGGTATGAGATCTAAATTGGTTTTTTTAATGCGATAAACCAGGTTTACCAAGATCCAGGTAACAAACCGCATAAAAAATTCTGGTACTAAAGTATAAATATATATCGCAACAACTGCGTTTAAAATTGCAGCAATGAAAAATAGTTGACCGATTGATAGATCAAAACTAATAAGTACAATGGCATAGATTGCTGCCGTGATCATAAACAACGCATTTAATATATTATTGCCGGCAATAACACGAGATCGCCTTTTCGGGTTAGAGCGAGATTGTATAAGCGCATATAGCGGTACGATATAAATCCCGCCAAACACGCCTAGCAAAAAGATATCTAAGACTAAGCGCCAATTGCTAGGATCAGTAATAAATGTTGTGAAGCCAATCAATTCTGTAGCTGAATGTGTATTAGCAGAGAAGTATAGATCAGCACCAAAAATAGTTAATCCTATAGAACCAATGGGCACTAAGCCTAATTCGATTGTGCGGTTGGATAACCGTTCACATGTTAAAGAGCCAATGCCAATGCCAATGCAAAATAAAGCTAAGAAAAAAGTGACGACTTGTTCGTTTGCACCTAAAGTAAGTCGAGTAAAGTTAGGCAGTTGAGTGATGTAAGTAGCGCCTAGAAACCAAAACCAGGAAACACCAAGCACAGAATTAAAGACCGTGCGGTTTTCCCGCAGTACTGTTAAATTATTTATAGTTTCAGAAATAGCGTTCCATTTAATTTTCAGAGTAGGATCCACTGCTTGTGCGATAGGTATCTTTAAACTATTTATATATCCAAGTGTGGCAAGACTAACAATTGTGATGGGTACAAATAATTTAGTACCTGAAGTAAGTCCAACGAGTATTCCGCCTAACATTGTTCCAAGCAAAATAGCACCAAATGTTCCGGTTTCAACTAAAGCATTTCCGCCTACAAGCTCTTCTTTCTTAAGATGTTGCGGGATGATTGAGTATTTTATTGGGCCAAAAAGCGAAGACTGAGTGCCCATTAAAAATAGTGCAAACAAAAGTAATGGTATATTCTGAAAATAAAAACCAACCGTTGCTAATAGCATGATGCATATTTCTACTAACTTAATGCGTCTAATTAGCATTGATTTCTCATACCGATCAGCAATTTGTCCTGCGGTAGAAGAAAAAAGTAAATACGGAAGGATAAATAAAATAGCGCCTAAATTGATTATGTTGTTTGATTCATTAGTGCCAGAGTAAGCACTTTGAAAAGCAATCGAGATGAACAGAGCATTTTTAAAGACATTATCATTAAATGCCCCAAAAAACTGTGTTAAGAAAAAAGGCCTAAAGCGTTTTTCCTTAAGTAAGTGAAATTGATTATTAGTTTGGTCTTCAGAATTAATTGACACAGTTTAGTGGCAGCACGCCTGACCGAATTTTTTAAGACGCCAGTAATTATATGGCCAAGGAGTCAAAAACCCTACTAAAAGCATAATCGGAATCACCCACCAGACAAGTTTTGCGCCTCCGGTTAAGAAATAGTCAGTTACATTCATAGCAACTTCCATGGAAATCATTGAAATAAAACTCATGCCAAGTGCTGTTTTCAATGCCACGTAAAACTGCATACCGTTCCTGGCCAAAATAAATGTTTCAAGAAGTACGCTTGTAATTAGACCATTGATGACTGCTAAGGTGAGAACTTTCAGTGGTGCAAGTGTGAAGTGGCTAAATTGAAAGAAAGCAATTGTTCCAAAGTCACCAATTGAGCAGCCAATCAGACACCACATGGTGTTGTAAGCACTCTCTCTCCATACTTTTGTATCAGTCCAAAATGACATAGTTGCTATAATATTTTAAGCAATAAAAAAGCGTGGTAGAAATTTCTATCACGCTTTAAACAGTAGCTGTTTTTATAAACTATGACGTGTAGTCGGGATTAATTGAACCTTGGTCAAAATCTACTTCAACTTCTAAGTCTGTTTTCAAACGAGATTGGCACGCTAGAATATAATTCTCTTTTAACATATCGCCGTCAAGTGTGTAAGCAAAGTCTGTTAATTCTTTTACTTTTCCGCTGATAAGTTTTGCACGACAGGTACCGCAAGAGCCAACTTTACAATCACTGGGCCATTCAATACCTGCATTCTTTGCAGCTTGTAGAAGGTTAATACCTCCTTTAACTTCAAAAGTCTGGCCTGTATTTTTAATTGTTACTTTGAAGTCCTTATTTTTCCCACCTAATCCAAACATATTGCGTTCTCCTGTAGCGAAGGGTTATAGGTTTAGAGGCAGCTTTATACCAAGCTACGTGACTAATACTACTTCGAATCATAACGCTTCAGAGCATTATTTCGTACAATTTTGGAAAATATTGCTCAAATGTACAGAACAAACACCCAATATTGAATGTGTCAGTATATATCTAGTTGAGAGGATTTAGGCTCATAGTGGCATGATTTCATCATTGCATTAGCTCAATAATTCATGATTCATGAATAGTTGAAATTTAGTCTAGTAAATAACCGTGAGTAGTGATTTAGCTTAAGTTTGAGCTTCTAATGGCTTAAACACGCGAGTCTGCATGATATGAAGATTAGATATACTGAAAATACATTCGAACACATGATCCATTTTATAAACAATTCAACCCTAAATTTATCTGAACAGAATAGGCATTTTCTTAAAAATATGATCTTACATAAATACCGTAATCGCACTTGGCGTGACTTAATATGAAGAAATTTGGAATGTTTTTTGAGATAACAAGACAATCTATGATTTTGTGATTAATGGTATGCATTTTAACTAAATCGTTTATAACGTACTGTTATCTAGTGCATTGTTCATTATCTTCAATTTTATGGCATTTTTTCTAAAAGTACATCCGACAGGCTAAATGTTTCACTCGTGCTACTCGGTCACTGTTTTTCATCGGTAAATCGTTAAAATTTTACTTCGAATCAATACATTGGAGTTGGAGTAAAAGGACTTAATTTCAACAGATTGGCAAATCTGTGGGCGTAGCTATGGCCTTGTTTGCAAATCATGTATTTTCGTCTACCTCAAAGCTATGTCTTTCAATAGAAGTTCAAAATTGAGCAACATCAAAAAAATAACCTCAAGCTTGTTGAGTAATGCAGGTGATCTGCCTCCTGTAGAGTTGAAGTGCCGCTTTGATGGGCGAATAATTGAAGCGAATCAAACTGCTAAAAATTTAGCTAAGAATTTTAAGGCATCTAAGGTTAATCGGCTTCTCCCTGATGACCATTTTGAATTAGTGAATCGTGCACTTCACAGCGGTGATGTTGTTGTATCTGCAAACCAAATTCATGACTATGATTTTGAATGGAAATACTATTTAGATAGTAGAAGTAAAGTTATTCGAATTGAGAGTATTAATTATGGTCAAAAACAAATTGATACTGCAATTCAAAATAGTGGACGGTTAGATGCTTGGTCAAACTTTATTGATTCAATGCCAGTTGCTGTATGTATTACTGAAAATAATAGTGATGAAATTAAATTCATTAATCAGCTTGCGGTTAGAATATTAAGCATAATTCCTGGCAATGAAAAGAGAACAAAGTTACGTAATGTATTTTCAAATGCAAAATCGATAAAAAAAATAAACAAACTATTGGTTGAGCAAGGATTTGTTAGAGATTTAAAAGTATCTGCACAAGGTCAAAATAGTAGTCGATGGGGTAATAATGAAAAATCGCTACTAGTTAATATTAAGTTAATCCGCAAAGCCGAAGGCTCTTTTTTAATTTGGACCTTCACTGATTATACGGCAGGCTCACAAACTGAAGCAGCATTGGTAGAGAGTGAGAATAAATTCCAGAATGTTATTCAGGGCGCGCAAGAAGGTATCTGGGAGTGGCAGGCTGGTCTAGAAGGTGCGGAATGGTGGTCTCAGCCAATGTATGAGTTACTTGGCCTCAAGGTAGATGAGTGTGAAATTGGCATGGCGCAACTGCAGCGCTTGATTCATCCTGATGACAGAGACTTGTTTGCAGAAGCATGGTCCGAACTAATTTCAAATAAAGGCAAACAGCTCTCGCTAGAAGTTCGCATTGCAGTAAAGCATAAAGGTTATCGCTGGTTCTTCATTCGTTGTAACGCAGACTATGATTTTACAGGTAATGCAAAAAAAGTTGTTGGTTCTATCAGCGACATTCATTTGCAAAAACAATCACAAGTCCAGCTTGCGAATGAAAAAGATAAAGTGGTTGCAACATTACGTTCGATTGTAGATGCAGTAATCACGACGAACGAGCGTGGTGAGGTTCAATATACAAATCAGGCAGCATCTCGCTTTCTAAATTGTTCTGAAGATGAGGCGCGTGGTCAGCATATTGAAAAAATTCTCGATTTATATGAAGAAGAATCAGATGAAAAGATAGATAATCCAATTCTTTCTTGTCTTTCAGGAAGACAGAAAAAAAATCAAAAACTAAATGCTGATATCGTTACCAATACAGGTGCGAAATACACGGTACAGTTGATGGTGACTCCGCTCATCTCGCAAACTGGAAAACTATATGGTGCAGTTACCGTGATGAACGACGTTACCAATTTGCGTTTACTGGCAAGACGGCTGAGATATCAAGCCAGCCATGATTCTTTAACAAGTCTAATTAATCGTTCCGAATTTGAGCGTAACGTTCGCAAAGCCATTCTAAATGCTAAGACCAAGCATGTGAAAAGCTCATTGATTTATCTTGATCTTGATCGCTTCAAAATGGTCAATGATTTATATGGTCATGCTGCTGGTGATGAATTACTAATCCAGTTTAGTAATTTAGTTAAGAGCAAATTAAGGGATAGTGATATTTTGGCTAGGTTAGGAGGGGATGAGTTTGCCTTGCTGCTTTCTGGCTGTTCATTAAGCGAAGCAGAGGAGAAAGCACATGGGATTATGAAAGCTGTGCAAGAATATAATTTCATCTGGGAGCAAAAAAGTTTCAACGTAGAAGCAAGTATTGGTGTCGCAGAAATTAATCAAAAGTGTTTTGACCTATCTTATATTTTATCGGCCGTAGATAGTGCATGTTATCTTGCTAAAGAGGCAGGAAGAAATTGTGTACGTGTTTTTAGAGAAGGTGATGTCGATATAAATCGCCGCCGCGGACAAGAACGTTGGCTGCAACGATTTGATAAAGCACTAAATGAAGGCCGATTGCTTGTTACTGCGCAATCTATTATTAATATTAAGTCCAACAAGGATACTGATGTTGATAAAAACGGGTTTGAAATATTAATCCGCATGAAAGATGACAACGGTAGATTGGTTCCACCAAACGCATTTTTGCCTGCGGTAGAACGATATAATCGTGCACCAAAACTTGATCGATGGATTCTGGATAAAGTTTTATTATTGTTATCAGAAAATAGAGATGTGCTTAGTCAAATAGACAAGTGCTCGATTAATTTATCTGGACAGTCTTTGGTATCTGAGGGGTTTCTGCCATTTATTATGGCAAAACTTAAAGAGTATGCTGTTGAGCCAGAAAAAATATGTTTTGAAATTACAGAGACTGCAGCTATTGCTAATCTGGATCAAGCTAAGTCGTTTGTTCAAAGCTTGAAAGAATTGGGATGTTATTTTGCTTTAGATGATTTTGGGGCAGGGTTATCTTCGTTTGCCTATCTCAAAACATTGCCTGTCGATTTTTTAAAGATTGATGGTATGTTTGTAAAAGATATTCATCATGACGATGTTAGTCGTGCAATGGTGAGAGCAATCAATGAAATGGGTCATGTATTAGGTAAACAAACGATTGCAGAATATGTCGAAAATGAAGAAATCTTGGCAATTCTTAAAGACATTGGTGTGGATTTTGCGCAAGGCTTCCACGCTGGTCGACCAGAGCCTATATTAGACTTTTTTGAGTCAACCCAATTTAGAACGGTTAAGCCATCGTTAAGTAAACTTATTGCTGTTGGCGGCCGATAGAGAAAAATTCTATTAAAAATTCAGCCTAAAGTTTCTAGTCCCATGATCGAAGAATATGATTTATTGGTATGGAATCTTGCTACCGATGAGTAGCTTTCTGATGAACCAAGCAATTGAACTTCTAGCACATATTTTTTTTCATCTTCAGAGCAGACATGTTCTCTAAGTGTTTGTGCAGTTATATCAGCTTCATCTTTGCATGATAGTGAATAATACTTAGTTGCAAAAACGTACTGAGTATCAGAGTTACGCACTGTATCTTGTCGTAATCGGTATTCAACTAGAGTATTCTTTTGTGAAATATTGCTCACTCGTTGGACGGTAATTTCTACACTGCCGATCCCTAGTTGCATCATCATTTCACTGTTTCGATCGAGTTGTGCATCCATATATGCAGCTTTTTTAATAAATGATTCTGCGGATTCTGTAATTTGTGCTTTGCGAAGCTGACGGTCTATTTGTTCATCACCATGTTGCTCGCGGTATTGTATGCGTACTCCTTTTCGATCAACGAAGATGCTCATTATTTCTATTGGAAAATCCGCTTCAAGAAAATCACGAAATTTTTCTGTATCTAGTGCCATGGTGCTCGCATAAATAAGATAAATTGATAGGGCATAAAAAGTCTACCTAAGAATTAAATTCTCAGGTATTTTCGAGAAAAAATTTGTAAAAGGTGACTAGATGTCAAGAATTACAGGTTGAAATTCCAAATGGTAAATATGCTGGGCACCATCCAGTAATACCGGTGAATACAGGCACAATACCTATCAAGCCAATCCACCATAACCCACCAAAAGCTAGTGCTAATCCAATTAGAAATAGCCCTGCTAAAATTCTAATCATACGATCTGTTTCGCCAACATTTACATTCATTTTAAGTCCTCTCCAAAGTAATTTTTATAATAAAGACAAGATATAGCAAATTAACAAGTATGAAATTGTTGTGCAATTTACCATTAATCATAATTTTACAGCCATTGGTGAGTAGATATTTGTAAATACTTGTAATTGGGGTAAAGAGCGCCGTTAAAATTGTGATTGAATACTGATCAATTCCACAGAATTTACAGCAAAATCAAGTCTATAGAGTTGGAGAATATAAAATGGTAATGAAATCATTCCTAGATAAGATCACAGATATAACCACATCGCATCGAGAAGATGCTGTTTCTACTGAGAAGGAGCAAGGTCACCCTGAGCAAGAAGTTGCAGGTGAAGTGGATCATTTGTGGATGAAAGAAGATTTGGATGCAAAAAAGCCCAAGCTGGAGAAAGATCCAAGGGTTGATACTGGAATATTACGCAATCGAATTGCCGACAAGCTTGCAAAAATGAATAACCACTAGGATATCCTCACTCCATTTTGAGCTCGATTTTATTGCGATCAAAATTACTACATATTAAGCCCTGTACTCGTTGGCTCGTTACTTGAGATAGGAATCTAGTACCTTAATAGTCACATATGGAACACATTTTGTCGTCGTTATGGCACTATGTGTTTTGCTATACTTGACCATATCAAAATGCGTTTTTTCGCTAAGCTAGTTCTGTTATTTTTTCTTTCTATCTCGCATATAAGTTATGCTTCAGATGTAGTATTGAATTTTACTGGTGATTTTATTCAGGGTGGATTGGTATATGGGCAAGCCGCGCCAGGGTCTGATATCAAAATAAATACTAATGAAGTCCGTGTTACACCACAGGGAGAATTTATTTTAGGGTTTGGACGTGATTATCCAGAAACTACAGTAATTACGATTACACAAGCAGACGGTTCTAGTGCTAAACGCACATTAAAAATTGCACAACGCGATTATAAAATTCAGCGGATTGATGGTTTACCAAATGAGCAGGTCCATCCAAGTGAAAAAACATTAGTCCGCATAAACAAAGAACGCGAAAGTATCACCAAAGCACGAAGCTTGAATGATGACCGAGTAGATTTTAAAGATGGATTTATTTGGCCTGCTCAGGGTCCAATTACAGGAGTCTATGGTAGCCAGCGAATTCTTAATGGCGAGCCACGTCAGCCTCATTTTGGTATCGATGTTGCGGCACCCGTGGGTACAGCTGTAGTGGCGCCTGCAAGTGGCTTGGTAACTTATGCAGAAGACATGTATTTTTCTGGGTACACATTGGTTATTGATCATGGGCACAACTTGTCGTCATCTTTTTTGCATCTAAACAAAATATTGGTACAAGTGGGTAATTATGTGCAGCAAGGTGAAGAAATAGCTCATGTGGGTGCTTCAGGCAGAGTGACTGGACCACATCTTGATTGGCGCATGAATTGGCAAGATCAGAGGATTGATCCAGGATTATTGATGGACGACCAGTCAAATACGCGATAAATATGCATTTCCGTGAAAATTTTCAGTATTTACGTTAGATTTCACATATAAATATAAAAACTTAATGAATGTAAGGAAAGATGGGTAATTCGGGTCTTAATAGTGATAGCGCCAGAACCTCGCAATTTGAAGCGATGGTAAACGCCTATTCGAAAGATTTGTATCGCTATGGCTTGTGGCTGACCAAAGATGCGCAAGTGGCTGAGGACTTGGTACAGGAAACGTTTTTACGGGCATGGAAAGCGATGGATCAATTAAAAGATCCTAAAGCGGTTAAGAGTTGGTTGTTTACTATTTACAGGCGTGAGAATGCACGGCGTTTTGAAAAGATTCGGCCAGATACATCGCCGATTGACGATATTAATGTTGATCAATTTGCGCAAGTTGAAGATAGCTTTGCGAAAACAGAAGTGATTGCTTTACGAAAAAGCTTCTATTCGCCTCTTCAATTCTCGACGATGAACATACAAACTATCTACATCAACGATGGCAGCTTCGTATGACGATGTCCTGAAATAAGATTTTCTTTTGGGCGTAGATGTCAA
>JBCCEI010000065.1:0-10712 GCA_039030355.1 Pseudomonadota bacterium
CTACTGCACAGCTTGCGCCACACAAAGCCGTACAGATACATGCATGCAACGCCACCTTGCAAGCAAAATTACCGAACTGTCTGGAACTATCCAGACGTTTTTTAACACAGTTTTATTCAAATTACAAAAAAAAAAATCGTCCAGAAAGTTATCAGGCCAGACATTCAATTAGCTTTTTCACCATGGCGGTGTCCTTGCAGGTGCACAGCGCTGCTATTTGCAAGTTATGAGATTCTTCACAAAAGTGAGACACCATCTAAAGTAGTGCTTTCGGAAGCCGTTAATTTATGCAAAAAATTTGGATCTATTGAGGGTTACAAATTCATAAATGGTGTGCTAGATAAAGTCGCAAAATTGAAACCACAATCTTAAATATAAGTAATATAAATTTGGCTGAACAAGATATTATCAACAAATATTTTTCTCGTCATTTGCCAGAAAATAAATCCGTTGTCCTTGGTGTTGGTGATGATGCGGCAATAGTTAGTCCTGAAAAAGATACACAACTTGTCATCACAACTGACACGCTAAATATTGATCAGCATTTTTATGCAGATCATTCAGCTGAGCATTTAGGACAAAAAGCACTGGCAGTAAATTTAAGTGATATAGCTGCAATGGGAGGAACGCCTCGTTGGGCAACATTGAGCTTATCAATTTTACATATAGATCATGAATGGTTAGATGGGTTTTCTAAAGGCCTGTATAAACTTGCAGATCAATATGATGTAAAAATTATTGGTGGTGATTTGGTGAAAGGCCCACTTTCAATCACTATGCAAATTATTGGTGAGCTCTATTCACATGCACTCCAGCGAAGTGCTTGCAGAGTAAATGACTTGATTTATGTGACAGGATGTTTGGGTGATGCTGCATTTGGCTTACGACTTTTACGAAACCAATCTCTCAAAATTAATTTACAAGATCGTCAATATTTTTTGGATAAAATCACTGCTCCAGAACCACAGCTAGATGCGTCAAAGATTATTGCTAAATATTCTAAAGCTGCAATTGATATTTCAGATGGGTTATTAATCGATCTAAAGCGCATGCTTGATATGAGTCAAACGGGTGCTGTCTTGAATATAGATAAATTTCCATTATCTGGGGCGATGCAAAAATACATACACGATCTTGTAGATTTGCAAGATATTATGTTAGGCGGCGAGGATTATCAGCTTTTATTTACAATCCCGGCGAAAAGTCAAAACCAACTCGAGAAAGACTTCCATAAAGCTAAATTGCCCATTGCCAATATTGGTAAAATAATTTCAGGAAATGATATTCAACTTATACAAGATGGTAAAAATGTCGAGCTGCCCAAACAACATAGTTTTGATCATTTCGCTTGAGTATCATGCAGGATAAGCTCCATAAAACTATTTTTCGCAATCCAGTGCACTTATTTTCGTTTGGGTTTGGTGCGGGATTATCACCCATCGCACCCGGAACCGTAGGGACATTAGTTGCGATTCCGATATTTTTATTATTGTCAACCCAATTGGCCTACATTTACTTAATTTTTGTAACTATTTTGTTTTTAATGGGGTGTTGGTCCTCAAGATATACCGCAAAATCACTAAACGTGCATGATCATCCTGGAATCGTAATTGATGAAATAGTTGGCTATCTCATTACAATGGTGTTCGTCCCCGTGACCTGGTATTGGATTCTTTTAGGCTTCATTTTTTTTCGAATATTTGACATTTGGAAGCCTTGGCCAATCTCAATCGCTGATCAACGTGTTAAAGGGGGTTTTGGCATTATGTTTGATGACGTTCTTGCTGGAATCTTGGGCCTACTATCCCTACATACCGTAATTTGGTCGGTCAATTTCCTCTAATTCATGACCTGGCTTGGAAGGCAGGGTAAACTCTCAATACTAAGGAATATACTACTATATTTCATAGACATATGGCTTTTTTCTGGAAGTCCATGGTAGGACTGTAATTTATCAAATCTGGCCAAATTGAGCTCCAGATTCGCACTAGCAAACGTAATCAATAAACGTATAAGTAGTTAACTAAAAATATGGGTGTATTAGGCGCAATTCGCGTAGATGGAACGATTGATCAGATTATCTCCCAGGGGGCTGGGGCAGATTATTCGAAAAATTTAGCCAAACTCCAAAAAGTTTCCAATAAAGCGATTCCAAAACTTGCTGAGCGCTTTGATAGTGCAAACCAAGATCAAACAAAGCATATTACTCAACTTTTAACTGATTTGGCTACCTCAAAAACCGCTCAACATTTCAAACCATTATTTTCACACCAAAGCAACTTAGTTCGTGATGGTGTGCTTGCGGCACTTTCAAATTCATCCGAGATTGATCCTAATCGGTACGTTGATTTATTTGAAAAGCAAAATGCATCAAAACCGATGCTAATAAGTTTGCTTACAGCCCAAAAGCAAAAAGTAAATGGTACTAAGCTTTTACGTTACGCATATAAATTAGAACATAATGATCAAGCAGCTCTATTTCGTCTATTAGAAAGTATCGCTAATGACACTATCGTTCCAGAGCTCGTAAATCGTGTCGATACAAAAGATCCCATTATCCGAACGTACATCACAAAAGTGCTGGCTAATTTTGATATGCCAAATGTCATCGAGTCGTTAAGTAATTTACTGTCAGATGAAAATAAATCTGTACGACTTGCTGCTCTAGATGGCTTATCAAGGTCTAATAAAATACAAGACACCGAAAAACTTTGTAATTTAATTAGCGATCCTGATTACAAAGTACAAAACAAAGCAATTGAGGCAATTGTAAAGGCGAATCATCCAAAAACAGTTTTATATTTAATACCGCATTTAAAAGATGAATCAGAATATGTTCGACGTGCAGCGGTTGAAGTGTTGAATGAAATTGCAAGCAAGGAATCAGTAAAAGATTTATTAAATGCAATTAAAGATGAAGATTGGTGGGTGCGTAGTCGTGCAGCTGACGCGCTTGGCAAGATAGGAGGCGAGCGAGTTGTGAAAGCTGTAATTCAGCTTATTAAAGATGATGATGAGTTCATACGACGTTCTGCGATAGAGATTATAAACGCAACAAAAGATGAAAGTACATTTGAGGCACTCGTGCAATCACTAGATGATTCCGACTGGTGGGTTAGGGAGCGTGCAATTGATGGACTAGCAGAACTAGGTAATAAGAAGTGTATTCCTATCCTAATCAACATGCTTGAAAAAAATCCAGATAATGAGGCCATGGTAGTTGTTCTGCTTAAAGCTTTTGCCACGTTAAAAGCTGAAGAAGCAATTAAAATTACAATGAAAAAGCTCGGTAATACTTCCGATAATATTGTAAAAGAAGCGATCAAGACATTGATGGTAATCACGCCGGAAACAGAAGTTGAAGCAGTTGTAAAAGCAATAGATAAAGTTATCGTTAACCAACCTGAAGAAATACAAGAGCTTGGTCAGCAGGCGATAAATGTAATTGTTGAGCAAGATACAGTTGCAGGATCATCAATTCAAGTATTTAAAGATAATGCAGAAATTGATTCGATTGAGATCGGCAAAGATACAGTGAACATGAAAGGCAAAATTACACGTGGTTCTGCCTCTATGGAGTCACAAACAATAAATCCTGACGACATGCAACCAGACGACATGTTGGCTGATCGTTATCGTTATATTAAAAAGATCGGTAAGGGTGCGTTTGGATCAGTATTTTTAGTCGAAGACACCATGATTAGCGAAGAAATTATTCTTAAATTTTTGAATACACAGTTCGTAACCGATGAAAGTATTATTAAAAGATTTATATATGAATTGCGCTTCGCACGAAAAATTACTCATCCAAATGTAATTCGTATTTATGACATGGTTTCGTTTGGAAAAGCGCATGCGATATCGATGGAATATTTTAGAAGCCATACGCTTAGTGCTGAAGTCAAAGACAAAAAACCGATGGACATAGATCGTGCAAAACGCTTTGTTCATGACGTATGCAGTGGGATGGAAAGTGCACATGCGGTAAATGTGGTGCACCGAGATTTGAAACCAAACAATATTTTGATCAACGAAGAAAGTATTCTCAAAATCGTAGATTTTGGAGTTGCTGCGGCAACTCAGTCTACAGATACTAAACTTACCAAGACAGGATTATTAGTCGGTACTCCAACTTATATGGCACCTGAACAAGTGCTTGGAAAAGAGGTAGACGAGCGTACTGATATTTACAGTCTAGGTGCCATCATGTACGAGATGCTTACGGGGCGACCGCCTTATTCAGGGAAAGATAGTATGTCCATCATGTATCAACATGTTCAAGGCAAAGCGACAAAAGTATTTGAAAAGAACGAAGAAGTCTCTGAAGAACTGAGCGATGTTGTTTCAAAAGCCATGAGTGTTAAACCAACCCATCGTTTTCAAACAATGGGTGAATTCATGAATGCTGTAGATCAAGTGTAACATAATGGCAAGAATTGATGCATTTCTTAAACTTGGGCGCGAGCAAAGCTGTTCTGATATCCATTTAGCTGTTGGCGTACCACCAATGTTTCGTATGCATGGTGATCTTGTTCCGATTAAATTTCGTGATTTAGGCGATACGGAATTAGAGGGATACATGAGTGAAATTTTGAGCAAGTCTCAAAAAGAAAAATTTCGCAAAGGAGACGATCTAGATTTTTCTTATATGTCAGAAGGCGTTGGTCGCTTTCGGGTAAATTTATTCAGAAAAGTTACCGGTATCGGTGCAGTATTTAGACATATTCCAACTGAAATTCCAGCGTTTGAAGCATTGAAATTGCCACCAGTTATAAAAAAGTTTGCAGATTTTAAACAAGGAATGGTATTGGTAACAGGCTCAACTGGAACGGGTAAATCAACCACGCTTGCCTCATTAATACACCATATTAATAAAACGCGAAAAGAAAATATTATTACTCTTGAGGATCCGATTGAATTCATTCATCCAAGCTTAAATTCTCAAGTGATACAACGCGAAGTTGGCACACACTTAAATAGCTTCGGAGATGGATTGCGTGCATCACTAAGACAAGACCCAGATATCATACTAGTAGGTGAGATGCGAGATGCTGAAACAATTAGTATGGCGATGCTTGCTGCTGAAACAGGACACCTTGTATTTGGAACTTTACACACTACGTCTGCAACAAAATCTATTGATAGAATTATAGATGCATTGCCTGCTGAGCAACAAGGTCAAGGTAAAATCTTTTTATCCAAAAACTTACATGCAGTGGTAACTCAGGACTTAGTCAAAACAGTTGATGGAAGAGGGCGCAGAGCTATTGTTGAGATTATGATTATGAACCATGCAATTGGAAATTTAATCATGTCTGAAAAGAATTTCCAGATACCAAATCAAATACAAACCGGTAGTTCGGCCGGCATGCAACTAAAAGACCAAGCGCTACTAGCAGCGGTGCAAAATAAGGAAATTGATCCTGATGATGCCTATTTGCATGGAAATGATAAAAAATTGTTTCAACAATATGTTACTGACCCAGATTTAATACCAAAAGCTAAATAATTTTAATCATGGTTGATATCGATACACTATTAGAAATGCTTGTTGCTCGTGGAGGCTCTGATTTGCATTTATTATCTGGTGATCCCCCTCGAATGAGAGTGCTTGGTGATCTTGAGGCTATATCCGAAGATCGACTTAGCGCAAAGGAATTACTTGAGCCCCTTTTATCAATCATGTCACCAAGATCAAAAAACCAATTTGAAAAAGAAGATAATGCTGATTTTGCACATAAAATAGATGGTGTAGGTCGATTCCGTGTCAATGCTTTAAGGCATCTAAATGGAGTAGGTGCAATTTTCAGATCAATTCCTATGGAGACAGCTTCCTTAGAAGACTTATCGATGCCCGAGGTGTTAACCAGCATTAGTAAACAAAAAGCAGGCATGATCCTAGTTACTGGTAAAACTGGCTCTGGTAAATCTACAACGCTTGCTGCAATCGTAAATGAAATTAACAACTCATTAAAGGGTCATATTCTTACGATTGAAGATCCTGTTGAATTTGTACATGAACAGAAAAATTGTCTAATTAGTCAGCGTGAAGTAGGGCAGCATGCACACTCATTTGCAAGTGCTTTACATTCTGCTTTACGTGAAGACCCTGACGTTATACTTGTCGGTGAGATGCGTGACTTAGAAACGATGAGTCTAGCAGTTACCGCGGCAGAGACAGGTATTTTAGTATTAGGCACCTTGCACACTAATAGTGCTGCAGATACAGTTGATAGAATTATTAATTCTTTTCCTACCAATAAACAAGATCACATACGAACGATGCTATCGACGTCATTACGCGCCGTAATATCGCAACAACTTGTCAAAACCAAAGATGGAAAGAGTCGCGCTGCTGCAGTGGAGATCATGGTTAACACTCACGCTGTCGCAAATACAATCCGTGAAGGTAAAACAGATCAAATAGATAACTCTATTCAAGGTGGACGCAGTGTGGGTATGCAGAGCATGGATTCTGCACTTAAAAATCTATTAAGCGAAGATAAAATCACAGCTCAAGCTGCATTTGATGCGGCAAATGATAAGGGGCAATTTACGCAATTCCTCAAAAAAGACAATGCTCCTCAATAGAATATTAACCTCTATTTTAGCAATCATACTAGTGCTATCTATTGCTGTATTTTCTGTGCAAGCAACTACAGAAAAAAAAGTCTCTAATATTGAAGTTATGGCCCTATTTAAAGATAAAGCTATGGTGAATATTAATGACAAACAATATCTTCTGAAAGTTGATGGCGAAGAAATTTTAGGTGTCAAATTAATTAAAGCTACTAGTAAATACGCGTTACTCGAAATTGAAGGCAGCCAAAAAAAATATATTCTCGGTAATCGCGTACAAGCTAGCTATAGCAAAGTGGAAAAAAAGACCGTACATATCTATCGCGATGGAAATGGAATGTTTAAGACCACTGGCTCTATAAATGGCTATACAGTTGATTTTCTTGTTGATACTGGTGCAAGCGTTATTGCCTTAAACTCTGCAATGGCAAAGCGTCTTGGGTTACAATATAAGCTTAAAGGAGAACAAACTGTAGTTGTTACAGCATCTGGGAAAGAGCACGCTTATTCTATTAGCCTAGATCAAGTTAAGGTTGGAGAAATTATGTTAAGGAACATCAGAGGCGTTGTTATCGAAGGCAATGATCCTGATACGCCTTTACTTGGCATGTCTTTTCTTGGTCGTCTTAATATTAAAAACGAAGGCCAACAAATGAGCCTTGAAGAAAAATTCTAAGAAATCGTCATGGCAAAAGATAGCAGAGATGTAACGATCATGTTCGTCGACATTGCGGGTAGCACCCGTTTATATCAAGAATATGGCGACACACTTGCACAAGATAGTATTGCTCGTTGTCTAATTCGCATGTCTGAAATCATTAAGCGCCATAAAGGCACAGTGGTGAAGTTTATTGGCGATGAAATCCTTTGTTATTTATCAGATCCTGAACTTGCTTTTCAAGCTGCATTTAAATTACAGGAGACTGCAAAAGAAACCGTTGATCCAAACGGTGTGCGTCTTGCATTAAGAATAGGTATGCATTACGGGTCTGCTATTGTTGAGCCTACTGATATGTTTGGAGATTCAGTTAATGTTACCGCTGCGATGCGTGACATTGCTAAAGGTGGTCAGATTATTGTAACGGATGCAATGATGGAATTCGTGCCACCAGAAATCGCACATTTTACTCGTCGCTATGACACTTCACGTATAAAAGGCAGACAAGAACAAACTATCATCTATGAAGTGATGTGGGAAGGCGAGGCTTCAACGCAAATTTTGTCGGGCACCACAAGTTTGGAAGATATGAGATCCTCTAAACTACAACTATCGTACCAAGATACAGAAATTGCATTACTTGCAAATATGCCAGCACTCTCGATAGGGCGTGATCTTAATAGTGGTATTGTTGTTGAAGGAACTCTGGTTTCCAGGCAACATGCCGTCATCGAGTATCGTCGTGGAAAGTTCTTAATTCGAGATCAGAGTACAAATGGAACCTATGTGTTAACAGAAGATGGACGTAGCATTTACTTGCGACGTGAAGAATTTCCGCTTTGGGGCGTAGGTAAAATAAGTTTGGGTAGAACGATACTCGACCACAGCACTGACGATCTCATACATTTCACTTCACTTTAGATAAATCTCAATCCCCAATCTAACATAGAGCCAAATATTTTTGATCTAGGTAGAATAGCGTCTAGATTAAGAATTATATTGCGTCACTATTCTATATGAAGATTCGAACACGCTTTGCCCCTAGTCCCACCGGGCTACTACATATTGGTGGTGCACGTACCGCATTGTTTAATTGGCTATATGCAAAAAAGCATGGCGGAGATTACGTATTACGTATAGAAGACACAGATAAAGAACGCTCTAAACCTGAATACACTCAAGATATTCTTGATAGTTTAAGCTGGTTAGAAATTAATTCCGATATCGCTCCAGTTTATCAATCTATGCGGACAGATTTATATCAACAAACTATACAAAAATTACTCGATGAGGGTAAAGCCTACTATTGTTATTGCAGTAAAGATCGACTTGAACAACTACGTGAAGAACAACTAAAGAATAAATTAAAACCACGTTATGACGGTACTTGCAGAGAACTCAAGCAAGCGCCAAAAAATGCAGGTCCACCAGTTGTAAGATTAAAAAATCCACAGCAAGGTAGTGTAACGATTGATGATCAAGTGCGTGGTAAAGTCACAGTGCAAAATTCAGAGCTTGATGATTTGATTCTAGCTCGTTCAGATGGGTCCGCAACTTATCATTTAACTGTAGTAGTGGATGATATTGATATGCAGATTAGTCACGTTATTCGTGGTGATGACCATTTGAATAATACTTTTCGTCAACATAATATTTTTGCAGCACTAGCTAAAACAACTCCGATTTATGCACATATACCATTGATACATGGGACAGATGGGAAAAGACTTTCAAAAAGACATGGTGCGGTTTCGGTTGCTCAATATTATGAAGACGGATTTCTTGCAGAGAGTTTGCTTAATTATTTAGTGCGCTTAGGCTGGTCATACGGTGACCAAGAAGTTTTTAGCATTAACGAAATGATTGAACACTTTGGATTAGATAATGTACAGCAATCAGCTGCAACTTTTGACTATGACAAGTTACTATGGATCAACCAACAGCATATGAAAAAACGATCAGGAAAGGACGTAAGTGAGGATTTAGCAAAACAATTCAAATCTCTTGGAATTACAACTGATGATCAGCCTGAAATAGATGTGCTCTATGATGCATTAAAAGAACGCAGTAAAACATTACGTGATCTTTGCACCTCAAGCGTTTTTCTATTTCAAGATATTCAAGAATATGATGATAAAGCTGCTAGTAAGTTTTTTACTCAAGAGAATGCTGAAATCCTAAAATTGTTAAAAACTAACCTTAACAATATAGCCAAATGGTCAACTGACAATATCCATGCGGAAATTAAGCTTACTGCGGATCAACTTGGACTAAGAATGGGTAAAGTGGCGCCACCATTGAGATTAGCAGTTACAGGTGGTGCAGACTCGCCCTCTATAGATCTTACATTGTGTCTTTTGGGCAAAGTAAAAACATTTAATCGAATCGATCATGCAATTGAAACAATTGCAACTTCGAGTTAGATTGCTGGAACTATTGGCAAGAACTACTTAAAATTAGGGGCTATAGCTCAGCTGGGAGAGCGCTTGCGTGGCACGCAAGAGGTCGGCGGTTCGATCCCGCCTAGCTCCACCAAATTTAATAAGAATTTGCACACAACGTTACAGTATGGCAGTGAACCCAATAATTAATGACAGAAGAAATAAAGTCGAGAGACGGAGTTCGGGTAATGCTGAACAATTTCCAATTATTACTACACAGGGTAGTTGCATACGTAAAGATCGGCGTTGCATACCTGAACGGCGGATTTCAAATATTGTAGTTAAGGAGTGGAGTATTAAGAGCTCTATTTTTGATGCATTATTTGAAGATTTGCTGCCAAAAGATCAAATCAAATAGAACACTTTTAAATTCCCAAACGTCCACGGTGTAATACCTTTACACTATCTTCACCAACCTTTTTGCCAATCATCTGTACAGTTTGCAATACATTGTCTGGCGTGATTGCATTTCTTGATAAAGTAATATCTGCATTGTACACACCACTTTCTGACACATTGATCACACCATTTATATCCAGTTCACCATTTTGATTATTAAGAGAAATAAGTATGCCATCAGCCTGCTCAGAGAATTGACTGCTTACATCGCCTAAATTCAAGGGAATAATACCGAGAATACTTGTGTTGAATGTTTGCAAAGTTCCATTTGCATTATGTGGGAGGCCATTTTTAACGTGTAGTACGTCAAAGTTAGCATCAAACTGACCATTTATTCTTAGCCCGTAGCGTTCAAAGTAGGGGGCTAATAATGATAACTCTCCATTCAATAAAACATCTTCTGCTAATAAATCGGTACCCGCATACGTTGTAGCAAAGTCGCCTTTCAAATTATTTGAGTCAATTGTGACATCGGCTTTGACTTTTCCAAGCAATAAATTTAAAGGATTTGCAGACCACTTTGTATTTTGCAAACCTACCTTATCGATAACAAGATTCTGTATATTGCCATTCCACAAAGTCCCGCTCATACCAATTGTGGAAATATTATTGGGAAGAAACTTTTCAATAATAGA
>JBCCEI010000066.1:0-10709 GCA_039030355.1 Pseudomonadota bacterium
ATTGCGAAACCTCGTTGGCCAGTTTCCATATCGATCATGTTCAGAAGTATATTGTCTAATTTTCCTATAACTTGGTATGTGTGCTCATTCCATTTATTAGAATCGACTAGTCTTGTTACACTAACATAAGATATTAATGATGATCCGAACGTAATCAGTTATGCAGAATTGCTCAATGTATTTTGGGAGTCGCATAACCCTACTCAAGGCATGCATCAGGGGAATGATGTGGGTACACAATATCGTTCTGGGATTTATACTTATACTGATGAACAAAAAAAATGTGCTGAGCAGTCTAAGCAAACTTATCAAGCAGCTTTAAGCCAAAATGGTTACGGTATGATTACTACAGAAATTATGGATGCGCCTGAATTTTATTATGCAGAAGATTATCATCAACAATACTTAGCTAAAAACCCAGGAGGTTATTGTGGCTTGGGTGGCACGGGTGTAAGCCTGGCAAAGTAATACAAAAGCAAAGTAATGAGCCAAGACATTAATATTGAAGATTTAAGACAGCATTATGCCTCCGCAACGTTAGAGGAAGTACAAGCTGATAAAGATCCTTTTAAACAATTTCAAATTTGGTTTAATGAAGCGGTTGCAGCAGATTTTGTTGAGCCCAATGCAATGAACATTGCTACGGTGAATGATCAGGGTGAGATTTCATCGCGCATGGTGTTATTGAAAGGTTTTGATCCACAAGGGTTTGTTTTTTTTACCAACTATGAAAGTAATAAAGCAAAAGATTTAGCCAGCACTAAGCAAGCTGCGTTAACTTTTTGGTGGGATAAGTTACACAGGCAAGTGCGTATTCATGGTTTTGTTGAGAAAGTCTCGCGGGATGAAACGGTAGACTATTTTCACTCACGTCCAAGGGGTAGTCAGATTGGCGCGATTGCATCTAAACAAAGCCATGTCATTCAAGATTATGCATATCTTGAAGATGAATATAAAAAAATAGAATCCAAGTACGCTGATCAAGAAATTCCATGCCCAAAGCATTGGGGTGGCTATCGAGTCATTCCAGAAATGTTTGAATTTTGGCAGGGGCGTCCAAACCGCTTGCATGATCGACTGCGTTACTTTAAAACTTCAGGTAATTGGAATATCGAACGGCTCTCGCCGTAGAAGAACAATTTATTCTTAGATCACGCTTTTATGGTGTGCGAAGCGTTCAAGAAACGAAAATTACTCGTAAAGAATATGCCACTCAGGTTCAGGCTTAACCTTTTCCGGCCAAAACGTCTTGGCATTGTCATTAGCGTTTAGTTCAGCACATTTTTTCTTCGCTTCACCATAGGTCATGGTGGTATCTGTTAACTTCCCTGTTTCAAAATCATATTTTAATTTCCAGGCGATGATGTAATCTGTGTCATCGTCGCGTCGAATTAGATTTTCAGCAACCATCGTGTACTTCCGTAGTATAAATAGGTGAGAGTGGTATGCAGTGTTGTAAAACGTTCAAAAACTATACGTTTTATCTAGCTACCCAATAAAGATACTATAAAACTACTTAGTTTGTCATGCCAAATGCTTTAAAAAGAAAAGCATACATCAAAGCGACTTCTTTAAGATAATCAAAACGTCCCGATGCGCCTGCATGACCCGCTTCCATATTCATTTTTAACAGTAACAAATTCTTGTCTTTTTTCATCGCGCGAAGTTTTGCTACCCATTTCGCCGGTTCCCAGTAGGTTACACGAGGGTCTGTAAGTCCTGCAGTAACTAAAATGTTTGGATAGTGTTGATTTGAAACATTTTCATAAGGCGAATATTCAGAAATGGTATGAAAATCGTCGCGGTTTTGAATTGGATTGCCCCATTCTGGCCATTCAGGTGGAGTTAGCGGCAAATTTTTGTCGCTCATTGTATTGAGTACATCTACAAATGGCACATCTGCAATTGCAGCATGGAACAGATCCGGTTGCATATTTAATACTGCGCCTACCAACATGCCGCCTGCAGAACCACCATGTACCACAACATTTCCTTTTGAAGTGAACTTCTCATCGATCAAATAATTGCAGCAAGTAATATAATCTTTAAATGTGTTTGTTTTGTTTTGCAGTTTACCATTCCGATACCACGCGTAACCTTTTTCCATACCACCCCGTACATGCGCGATCGCATAAATAAATCCACGATCAACTAAGCTAAATCGGTTAGTTGAAAAACTGGCCGGCATGGTGCTGCCATAAGAGCCATACGCATAAAGTAACATGGGTGCGCTGCCATCTAGCGGCGTTGTATTTTTATAAAGCAGCGAAATCGGTATGTTTTCATTGTCGACACTGGTAGCAAATAATCTACGTGTCGTGTACGCATGTGTATCGTGACCGCTTGGTACTTCTTGTTGTTTCATCAATTTACGTTCGTGCGTTTGCAGGTTGTAGTCAAATATTTGTGAAGGTGTAGTCATTGAGGTATAAGAAATTCTCAATGTATGCGTCGCAAATTCATAACCGGGTATAAAATTTAACTCATACGCCTCTTCATCAAATTCAATAGTGTGTTCATTAGCAAGCTGATTTTCTTGGAATTGAACGACTACAATTCTAGGCAGGCCATGTATGCGTTCGGAACGAATTAAGTAATCTTTGAGTAGGTAAATGTCTCTTAACAGGATGCCATCAGAAGGCACATAAGTATCTTGCCAATGTATATGTTCTGAATGCTGTAAATCAGTTTGCATAATCTTAAAGTCTTCTGCACCGTCTTTATTGGTTACGATGTAAAAGATCCCATCACGCTCAGAAATTTCATACTCAAGCTCAGTTGTACGTTTGGAAAAACAAATAGCAGCATCGTTTGGGTTATGCGCATCAATAGTGTGCACTTCGCTGGTTACGTGGTCATGAGCTGAAATTAAAATAAAATTATTGGATTCTGTAATGTCGAGAGAGACAAAGAATCCCGGGTCTTTTTCTTGGTATACGATTTGATCTTTTGAAGGATCCGCGTTCAGTGTATGACGATGCACTTTATCCGGTCGGTGATTGTCATCCAACGTGGTGTAGAAAAGTGTTTGGCTATCCATCGCCCATACGAAGGTGCTTTGAATGTTTTTGATTTGCTCTTTTAGCAACTTCCCAGTTTGTAAATCGATAATAAAAAGTGTGTAGAACTCAGATCCTTTAGTATCAGCACTATAGGCAAAATATTTGTGATTTGGGCTATGCCCGGCATCACCAATATCAAAATAATCAAAATCGTTTGCTAACAAATTTGCATTTAGTAAAATTTCTTCAGTTTCTGGCTGATTTGTTTCATGGCGGCAATAGAGTTCATATTGCTGATTCTCTTCATAACGATCGTAGTAAACGTAATTGCCATCTTTTTCAGGAACAGTACTATCGTCTTCTTTGATGCGTGCACGTAGCTCTGTAAATAGTTTTTCTTGGAATGCTTTGGTGTCTTGTAGTTGAGTTGCTAAATAGTTATTTTCAGCATCGAGATAGTTTTTTATATTTGCCGATAAAACCTCTGGTGTTTGGATCACTTGTTGCCAGTTCTCATCTTTTAACCAGGCATAATCATCTATGCGCGTTTTACCATGCTGCTTAATTTTCGTTGGGTTAATTGCTGCTACTGGAGCAGCAGTTGAAGTAGACATATTGGATGGCATGATCAGTTTTGGTTTTCTTTTGGGCTGGCTTCTAGCTCTACTTGCCATTGTGCACGAAAGACATTGTTTCTTGGGTTCATCCCCTTTGGGCCACTATGGGTAATGACACCAGCTTGTGGCCCCATGACTTGTTGGTAATACCTTACCGCGGTTTTAGAAAAATCGGCGCATTCAAATGGAAGTTCATACCGTACTTCAAAGGTTGGTATACCGTCTTCTTCTTCAACAGGCCAAAGATCAGCAAGCAAATGTGAATAAAATTCACCTTCAAAGTCGACATCAAATAAAATTTTGCAAATTTGTTTGCCGGTTCCTTCATTAGCTTCAATTTGGTCTGGGAATAGACCATGAAAAAAGAAACTTGCTGTTGCCACAATTATCCTTAAAGAATTTATTCTACGTTATAATTAAAACATGAAGTATAAATTAGAAACCGAACTATCAACATTTGAAATCATTCATGAGCCGCTCGGCTTATGGGATCTATGGGTGGATAATATGCCGACATTGACGTTTGAAACTCCTGAAGAAGCTGCAATTGCTGTATATGAACAGCAAACCGGATTTACCACATGGGACATGTTGGATAATCATGATGCACCCAATGATCTGACAGGTTGGCAAGTGATTGAGTCATAATCAGCCATATATAAAATTTCTTGTCTGACGTGTGACAGAACTAAGTAAAAGCGTTAAAGTCAAAATAATATGCTTAAGAATCTATTTAAATCCCTGATTGTAATGGCGTTATTCGCTTCGATGCCTTTAACTACCTATGCAGCTTCAGTGCATAAATGGGTGGATGAAAATGGCGTCACTCACTATTCTGATCAAGCCCCAGAGCATTATGTTGCACAAGTTGATGAAATTAAAATTTCAAATAATTATAGTCAGTCAAATGCTCAAGATGATTACTATTCTGTAAGCAATCAATGGGCGCGTATGCATGCGGAGCGAGTTGCGCGTAAAAAGCTACAATTGGAAAAAGCAAAACTAAAACAGTCACAATCAGAGGTGACACCACAAGTGGTTTATTTCAATCAAGATGAAGATAGTAGCGGGCAAGGGTATTATCCGGTGTTTGCAAATAGCTTTGGCCGATTTGGTAATAAGTACTATAGCAATGGTTTTCGCAAAAGTTTCAATAACAACTACAATGGGCGAAACTGTAAACTACCGCGAAATAGCAAAATTCGTACTGGCTTAAGTCTTACAATTCGCTAGCCTCATCATTTTTCATTCTCTTCGCTTTTGTGAAGCGATTAATTTGCGAGCTTAGAAATAGTCTTGCAACAAAGCGCATGCTTAAGCAGAATTCATGCTTTATATTTAGTAAGTAAGCAATACACCATGACGGATGCAGCATTTCATTTAACGGAAGAATTCATTAGTGAAGATTTAGATTATTACTTTTCTGGTGAGCGCGATAAAAATAACCAAATTCGTCCAAGCGATGATATTTATAGTATGACGCCGATGGCGCATCATTTAAGCGTAAATTTAGATGACGATAAAGTTGGTAACTTTTTTTATCCAAGTCTGCCCAATTTGTTAGATCGAGTGTATATCGGCATCAGCGTGCCTTTGTTTGCAAGTAATTGGGGTGCATCTTTTTTACTTGAGCTGCTAAAAATAATAAAGCCGGGTGGGGTTATCATTCTGCCGGTTTACCCTGAGGGACAAGCACAAGAAAAAGGCTATTGGTCGCGTAGTTTTTTAGAAAATATCTTTCTTAGTCGCCAGCGTTGGACTGGCTTTAGCAATGTACGAGCAGAAAATGACGGTGTGATGTCTTTAGGGGTAGGCCGTAAATGGCCAGATCCTATTCCAAGTACAGCGCAATGGTTTTATCAACAGCGTGCAAACCTCGCTTTGGATAAATTAATAGCAGGTGGTAATCGAGATGAATTAGCGCCTGCATATGCTGAAATTTCACTACGATTTTGGGCCAACTATACGCATTGTTCTGTTGTGGAGCGGATTATCTTAGATACTTATGGCGCAAAATCTCCAATATCAGTGAGTTGTGTGAGTAAAGATTATGGTTTGATGGTTACGGATTTGTTATTGAGCCCATATATAAATGTAACAAGTGGTAGCACATTCAATCTGGCCATTTCAAATATTGGGGTTGCTGAGAGTTTCGCGAGTTACTTCTCGCCAATCACTGCTGCGATGCATGAAATCAAATCGGTGAGTTGTGAAAATATAGAACTGTCAGAAACTGCGAAAGTCATCTGCTTGATCCATGCACTCTCCGATCTCGACCAAGAAGGCCAATTAGCGTTAATCGATAAGGCGTGGAGCAAACTTGAGTCTGATGGCATTTTGATTCTGCATGACGAGATGCCGAGCACTTGGTATCAACCAGGTAAGAGTGTTGTACATGAAAAATTAATATCTCTAGGTGAGCTTTCAACCTATTCCTCCATTGTTGCGTCAAAAATAAATGACAATGTAGAAATCAGTCACTATTCAAGCATTCAGGAAGGAAAACTACGGAAAGAAAAGCAAGAACAAACAACGGTATTCAAAGTTATACAAAAGAAATAATAAGTTAATTCCAGGCATATAAGTAATATGCATAAGAAATGATGCAAATTGAAATCAGCAAAATAAAAAAGTTTTTCAGGAGTGTGGTCAAATCCAGATTAGCGTCTTGTTTGCGGTTGAAAAATTTACTTAATTCATGCTGAATTAAATTAGCACTTACAATTGCGGGCAGAATCATCAAAATGGCTAAAAAAATCCAGCCAAATGAATAATGTGGTGAATTGATTAGGGCCTCAAATAGATTTTTTACGCTATCCATGTTGCTATTGTTTGTGAGCTTGAGTCGCCTGTAAATATCAACAATTTTATGCAAATTGTCATTTCATAGCATGAATTCACGCATCAGTCGGGGGAAATAGCTTGTGATGATCCAACTAATGCAGCATAGGTGTACTATTGGCACAAATTAATATGCGTGGAGGCACCATATGGGAATGCGAAAATTACGAGACAAGGTTGCAACACCTGCCACAATACTTGGCAAAGATTTTGTTATTAATGGTGATGTAAAAGGCACTGGCTCAATTGTGATCAGTGGCCAGGTTGTCGGTAATGGTGATATTGATGGTTTAGTGGAGCTTGCCTCTACAGCTGTCTGGGAAGGCAATATTCATACAGATGATGTGATAATTGGTGGTACAGTAAAAGGTGATGTATTTGCTCGTGGCAAGCTAGAAATTACAGGAAGTGCTAAAATCTTTGGCAATGTTAGTGGCACCAGTGTTTCAGTAGCGCAGGGTGCGTTAATTGATGGCACAATGAAAATCCATGACGGAAGTGGATTTGTAGAACAATCTGGCGCTAAAAGTGCAAAAACAACCTCAACTGAGTCCGAAGAAAATATCCAAGAGACCTTTAAAGAGGCGACTTCGTTCTAAATTCTGTTTAGATTTTGCTGCGTGGCGGTTTCAGCCACGTAGCCATTCCTTAAAGCTTTTTTTTTCTCTTAGCGTTCTTCTGCTGAGACGCACTCAATACATATTATTGTTACTTTGCCTTTCCATAAGCTTGGCGCATGCCAATCCTAATTGGACAAATGAACGCGATATATATCAAAAGGCGCTTCAGGCATTAAGCAAAAAGAAAATAAATCAGTTCAATCAATATGCAAATCAACTTACCGAATATCCGCTTTACCAATATCTAAAGTATGAAGAGTTGAAGACAAGGAAATCTAGTCTCTCAAATCAAGATATAGATGATTTTCTCGCAACGTATCCTGATGGTCCGCTCGCCGATCGAATACGATTGTCATGGTTGTACCATTTGCAAAGAAAAAATCAACCTGAAAGTTTTTTAAAATATTATCGAGATGATAAAGCGCCCGCTTTGCAATGTTATTTTTTACGTTCCCAAATTAAACTTGGCCAATTAGAAGAAAACAAACAAACTTACATAAATCAAATTAGAGATTTGTGGTTGGTGGGCAAGTCGCAAGTTAAACAGTGTGATGCCTTATTTGCATGGTTTGATCGACAAGGTTATTTGACTGCAGAGTTAATTTGGGAGCGATTAGGCCTTGTAATGTCTTCTAATCGTACGAGCTTAGCAAAATATTTAGCAAAAAAATTACCTGTGAATGAGCGTCCACGAGCCAAGCTATGGCTTGATGTGCATAGTGCTCCTAAAACAGAAATTCGTTCTAATCAATTACAAAATGATGACCATATCAATCGAAAGATTATTGCTCATGGGCTTAATCGTCTTGCACGCAAGGATTTAACTGCTGCACACAATTTATGGTTGGATATTAAAGACAACTATGCATTTGGTTCCGATCTGCATGATGAAGTAGATCGCTCTCTAGCACTACGTGCAGCATATCGTCATGATGATCGTGCTAAAACTTGGATGTATCAACTCCCAAAAGAAGTCTATGATCCTGCAACTGCAATGTGGCGAACACGTTCTGCAATACGTGATTTAGATTGGGAACTAGTGTTGCGTGGTATTGCGATGTTAGGTGACGAAGAGAAAGCGGAGCCTCAGTGGCAATATTGGAAGGCACGTGCTTTGGCTGAGAAAGGTTTGCGCTCAGATGCAGAAAGTATATACAAAAAAATTGCCGGGGAGCGCAGTTACTACGGTTTCTTAGCAGCAGACAAACTCTCTATTGCTTACAACATTGTCGATGCGCCACTGCAATATGATGCAGCTGAATTAGAGAAAATAGAAAATTCCCCCAGTATTATTCGAGCAGGAGAGCTTTTATTAGTAAGTCAGAATTCTGATGCGCGTAGAGAATGGAACTACGCAACAAAAAAATATACTGAAAAACAATTACAAGTTGCAGCTTCACTTGCACATCAATGGCAGTGGCACGATTATGCAATTCGCACTATTGCAAAAGGGAACTACTTTGATGACCTAGGGATTCGTTTCCCCATGCCCTTTACCAGCCAAGTAGAAAAATATGCTACAAAAAGAAAGCTTGAGCCCGCATTTGTGTACGGAATTATTCGACGCGAAAGTGCCTTCAATCCTCAAGCACGTTCCCCCGTTGGAGCAAGGGGGCTCATGCAACTTATGCCGGCGACTGCTAAAGAAGTGTCTAAGAAATTAAATCTTAAATCACCCAGTCGGCACGACTTATATCGACCAGCTTTTAATATCAACCTTGGAAGCAAATATATCGCCGATATGCTGCGTAAATTTAGTGGTCACAGAGCATTAGCTTCTGCTGCTTATAACGCTGGCCCACATCGCGTTAAGGCATGGCTGCCTGAAGATTATGAGCTACCTGCTGATGTGTGGGTGGATACAATTCCATTTACAGAAACACGAGAATATGTTCGAGCAATTTTAGCCTACACAGCCCTGTTTGAGTGGAAACGTGCACAAAACCCCACAAGACTAAGTCTGCACTTACAACCAGTTTCACCAAAGCCTTGAAGTTAATTCACTGATTTAAGGTCAGTAATTTTCAGTTCACATTTTTAGTAAGTTTTGACCATGACAAGTGGTGAAAAAAAACGGATCAATGGTCGTTTATAAATTATGGAATATTCTTTTAGGTAACTATCATTATGTTCTGTATATCGGGCTTTGTACGCATGGCCTTATGTCGCAAATTATTTATGAGGGAAGTTGATAACGCTATAGTTATTTTCTAAAAACTTACATTGAGTGCGAGATAGGATTTCTCAATCTCAGATGTAATAAATAAATTGATTTCAATTGGAGTTGGAACAATGAACGGCATTCTAAAGAGTATCGCTTTAGTGGCGATCGTATCGTTTTTTTTAAGCGGATGTGGTGGTGAATCATCAGGTGAATCCAGTGGCACAATGACTACTGGGAGTGGTTTAGATACATCACAACTTTCACCAGCTGCACTTCGTGGTCATGATATTTTTGTAGATCCATCATATGGATGTGTCAGTTGTCACGGTTTGCAAGGTGAAGGTACTAGCGCAGGCGGACCATTAAACGCAGTATCACCAACAGCATGTTCTTCGTGTGGCGATCTTGCAACTTTAACAACCCTTAACGATCTCACAATGCCAATGACACCATATATGCCGTCTTCTTGTACGGGTGCCTGTGCGAGTGATGTTTCAGAATTCATTATTGAAGGTTTTATTCAGGGTTTGGCGACAGGTAATACTCCGCCACCACCTGCAACGCCTGCTTTAAATATCACAGGTGCGAATAACTTCGCTACAACTGAAGGTGCGAATAGTAGTTTTATGATTTCCTTGGCTACACAACCAAGTGATACAGTTACAGTTGATTTTGCGGTAAGTGATGCGAATGAAGCTACTATGGCGCAAACGAGTTATTCTATTTTGCCAGCTGATTGGCAAACACCGGTTACCATAACGGTGATGGGTGTTGATGATGTGGTCTTAGATCCTACAGCAGCAACTGCATACACTATTGCTGTTACCACAAGTAGTAATGATGCTGATTACAATGCACTAACAATAGCGCCGATTTCTGCTACTAACAATGATAATGAGCTTGCTGGCCAAGGTCAGTTTGTTTTTGATAAAACGATGGGTTTACTTACATCTGAAGACGCTACAAGTGATACCTTTACAATTGCATTAAATACAATGCCAACACAAGACGTTACTGTAAGTCTTAGTAGTAGTAATGCTTTGGAAGGAACAGTCAACCCTGCAACATTTACTTTTAATGCAGGAAACTTCAGCACACCACAAGTATTTACAGTTACAGGTGTGAATGATGCTACACCAACTATCGATGGCCCAATTGCATACAATATAGTTGTAACAGCCACGACTACAGACCGTGCATATATGGGTGTAGATCCATCTGATGTAATGGCAACGAATCAGGATAATGATGTACAAGTAGTCATCAATAACTTTGCTTCTGATGCGGTTGGCAATTTACCTTTTGGAAGTAATGTAGTTTTAACATGGGATTCTGATGGCGAGTCTTGCACGGCAAGTGCTACACCAGCTAACGCTCAGTGGACAGGTGCACTTAATGCATCCGGCAATTTAACTGTAACGAACCTAACGCAAACTACAGCATTTAACATTACATGTTCAAATGC
>JBCCEI010000067.1:0-10700 GCA_039030355.1 Pseudomonadota bacterium
ACCACGGAAGGCTCATTTAGAACAATGCCTTTATCACGCATGTAAATCAGCGTGTTTGCTGTGCCTAAATCAATCGATAAATCGTTGGAGAAAGCTCCGAGGATGCGTTTGAGCATAGAGGGTGTTGTTAAATATGATAATTTTCCGTGAGTTAGCCTACTCTATCAGTGGCTAAAATATTCAGCAAGCCATTATATGTGCCACATAAGTATGGTAGTTTGCCGTTCGTTCATTTATATATATGCACTATGTCACTGACTCCAGAAGAAGTTCTAAAAATCGCTAATCTTGCGCGACTGCAAATCAATCCAGATGAGGTTGAGCAGTATGCAAAAGACTTATCCAGCATTATTGATTTGGTTGAGCAAATGAATGCAATTGATACATCAAGCATTCAACCTATGGCACACCCGTTGGATGCTACACAACGTTTGCGTGAAGATGCAGTTAAGGAAGAAAACCAACGCGAAAAATTTCAAACCATTGCGCCCTCAGCAGAAAAAGGTCTTTACTTGGTCCCCAAGGTAATCGAGTAGTGTCTTTTAGTTTACGATAAAAAATTATGCACGATCTTTCTGTTTCACAGCTCATTAATGGTTTGCGCAATGGTGATTTTTCAAGTGTTGAATTAACCAAACACTTTGTTAAGCGCATGCAAACGTTTGGTGACTTGAATGCATTCATCACTGAACTTGGTGAACGTGCCATTTTGCAAGCTGAGCATGCAGATAAAATGCTTAAAGAAGAAGACTGTAATCCATTAACTGGAATTCCAATTGCGCATAAAGATATATTTTGTATGTATGGTGTGAAAACATCTTGTGGTTCTAAAATGTTGGATAATTTTAGTGCGCCATATGATTCAACCGTTGTGCACAAGCTTGACCAAGCAGGTTGTGTAACGTTAGGCAGAACCAATATGGATGAATTTGCAATGGGTTCTTCCAATGAAACCAGTTACTACGGCCCGGTAAAAAATCCTTGGAATACAGAATGTGTGCCGGGTGGTTCCTCTGGTGGCTCTGCAGCAGCAGTAGCTGCACGCATTGCACCACTTGCAACTGGAACAGATACGGGTGGTTCGATACGCCAGCCCGCAGCCTTATGCGGCATTACGGGTTTAAAACCTACATACGGACGTGTATCGCGCTATGGCATGATCGCGTATGCATCCAGTCTAGATCAGGGTGGGCCTTTTGGGCATTCTGCAGAAGATTGTGCACTGATGTTGCAAGCCATGGCAGGGTTTGATGAAAAAGATTCAACCAGTTTAGATCAAGCGGTGCCCGATTACTCTCATGCATTAAATGGTTCGCTGAAAGGAAAAGTGATTGGTGTGCCAAAAGAGTATTTCAGTGAAGGTTTGAGTGCGGGTGTAAAAGATGTCATTGAAAATGCAATCAAATGGTATGAGCAACAAGGTTGTGAAATAAAAAACATCAGTTTACCAAACACGAACTTAGCCATACCCGCTTACTATGTGATTGCACCAGCAGAATGTTCTTCTAATTTGTCACGATATGATGGTGTGCGTTTTGGTTATCGATGTGAAGAACCGAGAGATTTACGCGATTTATATGACCGTAGTCGCAGTGAAGCCTTTGGAGATGAGGTGAAACGACGCATTATGATTGGTACGTATGCATTGTCCGCTGGATATTACGATGCTTATTATTTAAAGGCCCAACAAATACGCCGTTTGATTAGTGAAGACTTTAAAAAAGCGTTTGAAGAAGTCGACGTTATTTTAGGGCCAACCACACCTGAGCCTGCGTTTAAAATTGGTGAAAAAACAGATGACCCTGTAACGATGTATTTATCTGACATTTATACCATCTCGATCAATCTTGCAGGATTGCCTGCAATGTCTGTTCCCTGTGGTTTTGCTAATGATTTACCGGTTGGAATGCAGCTGATTGGAAATTATTTTGCAGAAGAAACCTTGTTGAATTTTGCGCATCAATATCAACAAGATACAGATTGGCATCAACAAACACCAAAAGGGTTCGAATAGACATGCAGTGGGAAACCGTTATAGGTTTAGAGATTCATGTGCAGCTTGCAACGCAAAGCAAGATCTTTTCTGCTGCGTCTACTGCTTATGGCGCAGAACCAAATACGCAAGCGTGTGCAGTTGACTTAGGATTGCCGGGTGTATTGCCTGTGTTAAACAAAGAAGCTGTAAAAATGGCAACCATGTTTGGGTTTGCGGTGGATGCAACCGTGGCTGAGCGTTCCGTATTTGCACGAAAAAATTATTTTTATCCTGACTCGCCAAAAGGTTATCAAATTAGTCAATTTGAGTTACCTATTGTTGAACATGGCAAGCTAGAAATTGTTTTAGAGAATGGCGAACGTAAAACGATTGGCATCACGCGTGCACATTTAGAAGAAGATGCGGGAAAATCTTTGCATGAAGAGTTTCCTGATTCTACTGGTATTGATTTAAACCGCTGTGGCACGCCCCTGATAGAAATTGTTTCTGAACCGGATATGCGTTCTGCTGAAGAAGCGATTGCGTATATGAAAAAAATCCATTCCATTGAGCGTTATCTAGGAATTTCAGATGGCAACATGCAGGAAGGCTCGTTTCGTTGTGATGCAAATGTTTCAATGCGACCAAAAGGACAAGAAGAATTTGGCACACGCACTGAAACTAAAAATTTAAACTCGTTTCGGTTTGTTGAACGTGCAATTAATCATGAAATTGAGCGACAAATCGATGTGTTAGAAGATGGTGGTGAAATCGTGCAAGAAACACGTTTGTACGATGCGAATAAAGATGAAACCCGTTCCATGCGTAGCAAAGAAGAGGCAAACGATTATCGTTATTTTCCGGACCCTGACTTGTTGCCAGTCATTATTTCGAGTGAAGAGTTAGCGTCTTTTAAAAAACAGCTACCCGAATTGCCTGCAGCAAAAATTGAACGGTTCAAACAGGACTATGCATTAAATGATTATGATGCGGAAAACCTGGTGATGGACAAAGATACAGCGAATTATTTTGAAGCATTAGTTAAATCTGGCGCAAGCAAACCAAAACTTGCGGCAAACTGGGTGTTGGGTGAGCTCAGTGCAGCTTTGAATCAACATGAGCTAGAAATAGCGAAAAGCCCTGTTTCTGCCGAGATGTTATCTGGGCTGTTAAGTCGAATAGAAGATAATACGATCTCGAGTAAAATTGCCAAAGAAGTGTTTCAATCTATGTGGGTCGGTGAGGGTAATGTGGATGAAATTATTGAAGCAAAAGGCTTAAAACAAATTACCGATAGTGGTGAAATTGAAGCCTTAGTGGAACAAGTTGTGAAAGATAATCCTGCTCAGGTCGAACAATTTAAATCTGGAAAAGATAAAGTCTTTGGCTTCTTTGTGGGGCAGGTCATGAAATTATCTAAAGGTAAGGCGAATCCTCAGCAAGTAAATGAGCTACTTAAGAAAAAATTAGCGTAAATTTTTGCTGATTTATCCTATTGATTGGGATTTAATGTCATTTTGAAGTGTTTGGGCACTGCTCATGAAGCCTTGTCGTTTAATTTATCGTAGCGTTGCTCAGCCTGAAGTTTTAGACACACAGTCTTTGTCAACATTGTCTTACCGGGCAGCTAGCAATAATAGGCAGCTAGGTCTGTGTGGGATATTAGCAGTATCAGATGGGCGATTTTTGCAAGTCATTGAAGGTGTATCAAAATTTGTAAATAAGATTTACGCAAAAATCATTCAAGATGAACGCCATAGTGATGTGGAATTAATTAGTTTCGAAAGTATCGTTAAAACTGAGTTCCATGATTGGGATATGAAAATTTTTACATTAGATGATGTAGAGGAGCATGTGCGTGAGCTATTAATTCATAAGTATCCTGTTGTTGATAATAAAATCCAGTTTATTGATGATGCGGTACTGATGACGTCACTATTGATTGATATAAAACATTTACAGACAAAGTAGCTGTAAACTTATATCTAATTTAACTCACAACATATTGTTCTAGTCGATCTAATCATGGCTGTGCAGTTATTTAAATTACGAAACGTTCCAGATGATGAAGCAGAAGAAATTCGTGCATTATTAAAAAATAATCATATTGACTATTACGAAACGCCTGCGGGCAATTGGGGAATTTCGATGCCTGCAATTTGGTTGCTCGAAGAGGATCAGCTTGATCGGGCGAAAGCGTTAATTGAAGAATATCAACGACAGCGATTTGAAAGAGCTAAAGTTGTACGAGAGCAGGCCAAGCACGCAGGTAAAAAAGAGAGTTTATTCGCAGCACTTTTTGCTAACCCTATTCAGACAATTTTATATACCGCATTTGCAGCGGTCATTCTCTATTTTTCAATCAAACCATTTCTAAATTTTGGCGAATAACCAACACTCTAAAGCACTATTCAAGATACAAATCATCAAATAGTCTTGATTCTAAGTCATTGCAAAATGCAGTTGAAAAACTCGGATCATTATCTAATACGTAGTTTTTCTCAATTTTTGTGCTGATACGAAATACATAAATAATCGCTTTAGGGCTAAGTTTACCTTTTGTGTAGCCCTGTACCCGTTCGGTAGAGATCTCAAAGTCTTTGATGTCATAACCATTTTTTTCCATACATTTAATGACCGCAAACAAGTAGTTTTTGGTTATTAGTGTTCGATTGTGTGTTGCAATTGAGGTCATGGATTAAAACAATTATTTATATTCTAAAATTTCAAACATTTATAGTAATAAATATTGTTTGAATGCTTGATTGTAATTGAACACTAAAATTACTTTTCATTCTTACCATTGGTTAACAAAAAGTAATTGGCAATGTATATTGTTGTTAAACACCTTTATGGATCCCGCACGTGCAACGTAGATGTCCGGCAAGATCAGAATAGGATTTGATGTTACAAAAATTTTCATTTGCAAATAGTTTTTGCACATTATTTGCTTGTTGGTATCCATGTTCGACAACTAATGCACCCGAATTGGATAAAAAAGCTGCGGCATGCCCTATAATTTTTGCTAAATCACGAAGCCCATCATCATCACTTATGATTGCATTATTTGGTTCGTATTCTGAAACAAACTTATTCAACTCAGGGTCGTTTTTTGCAATGTAGGGTGGGTTGGAAACGACTACATCGTAGTTACCGTCCGTCAGGTTTTTGAACCAATCGCTTTTTATGAATTTAACCGTAACGTCGTTTGAGTGGGCATTTTGTTTTGCCAGCTCTAGTGCGGGTGTTGAAGCATCTGTAGCTGTTACATGGCAATTTGGGCGTTCTTTAGCAATGGCAATAGCAATGGCACCTGAGCCTGTTCCCAAATCTAACACTCTTGGTGTTTTGATATTTGATATTGCATCAAGTGTGCGTTCAACCAATAGCTCCGTTTCAGGACGTGGAATAAGAACATGTTCGTTTACATTTAGATCCAATGACCAAAATTCTTTGCTACCCGTAATATAGGCGATTGGTTCACCTTGAGTGCGTCGCTTTAAAGCGTGATCAAATAATATTTTTTGTTCGGTGCTTAGTTCCAACTTTGGGTGTGCAATAAGCGTTGTTTGGTCAATATTGCAAACATACGTAGCAATGATTCGTGCATCGAGGTTTGCTGAATCGCTAATTTGAGAGAATTTGGCAGTTGCAAGTTCAACTGCTTGTTGAACATTCATAGCAACGACTATTTATGAATCATTCATTGTGGCAAGCAGATCTGCTTGGTGCTCACTACGCAAAGGTTGAATCACTTGGTCTACATTGCCTTGCATCATTTCATCTAATTTATACAGGGTAAGGTTAATACGGTGATCTGTTACGCGTCCTTGTGGGAAATTATAGGTTCGGATTCGCTCAGATCGATCACCGCTACCGACCAAATTACGACGGGTTTCGGCTTGCTCATCAAATTGTTTTTGTCGCTCCTGATCCAATAATTTTGCACTTAATAAAGACATCGCACGCGCTTTGTTTTTATGTTGTGAGCGTTCGTCCTGGCACTCAACAACTACACCTGTGGGTAAGTGTGTAAGTCGAATGGCCGAATCTGTTTTATTAACATGTTGTCCGCCTGCACCCGAAGCACGAAACGTATCAATACGTAAATCGGAAGTATCAATTTCAATTTCACCAACTTCATCTACTTCTGGCATCACAGCTACCGTTGCTGCAGAAGTGTGCACTCGACCTTGTGATTCGGTTTCGGGAACACGTTGTACTCGATGTGCACCGGATTCAAACTTTAGATTGGAAAATACTTCATTGCCGCTAATTTTTACAATGATTTCTTTGTAGCCGCCATGATCGCCTTCATTTTCATTCATGACTTCCACTTTCCAGCCTTTGTTTTCTGCAAAGCGTGCGTACATACGATATAAATCCCCAGCAAATATCGCTGCCTCGTCGCCACCTGTGCCTGCGCGTATTTCCAGAAATACATTGCTTTCATCATGAGGGTCTTTGGGTAGCAAAAGTGTTTGTAATTCTTGTTCCAATTGTTCGAGCATTTGCTCGGCAGTTTTAATTTCTTCTTGAGCCATGGCTTTCATGTCTTTGTCAGAGTCATTTGCCATTTCTTGTGCAGTTTCAAGATCTTCCACTGCTTGTTGGTGTTGGTTAAATTTTGAAACGATGGGCCCTAGGTTTGCATACTCTTTAGATAGTTTGGTGAACTCATTCTGATTATTAATAACATCAGGGTCAGACAGCTCGGCAGAAATTTCTTCGTGCCGTTCTTTGATGTTTTCGAGCTTGAGTAAGATAGAGTCTTTCATATAGTTATAATGTGCATAGATTCAAAAAAATTCATGCTCACTTATGAGCATAAAAAAGTTATTTTTTGAAGCTAATAAAATTGAGGTGAAAGACTATTCAAAATGCTGTGATCAGCAATGTTTTGGCGTTTTTTAAATGAAATAATCATGATTAATCTTCAGGAGGGATATTTAACAGGATACGAGCCGCATCAATCAACTCATTTTTACCTTGTTTACCCGCTATGTGCAGTGCCTCGGTAGGTTCATGTGTTAGTTTGTTAGTTAATGTATGCGCTAAAAACTGTAAAACTTCTTCCACAGGCTTGCCTTGTTCAAGCATTTTATGAGCTTTGTTTAATACTTCATCACGCTGATATTCTGCCTTGTCGCGGAATGCACGTACCGTGTCAATCACACCTTGACCACGTAACCATTGCGAAAATTCCTGAACTTCATGTTCAATGATGCTTTCCGCTTCATCTGCCGCTTGTTTGCGCGATTGTAAATTATGCTCAATAACGTTTTGTAGATCATCAATCGTGTATAAATATACATCCGATAATTTGGCAACTTCTGGTTCTATATCTCTTGGTACCGCAAGATCAACCATAAAAATTGGTTTATGTTTACGTTGCTTCAATGCACTTTCGACCAAGCCTTTGCCTAAAATTGGTAATGTGCTCGCTGTAGCAGTTATCACAATTTCAGAATTTGGTAGCGCTTCACTTACATAACTTAAGCTAACTCCACGTCCACCTACTTTATCAGCAATCACTTGTGCACGTTCTACACTCCGGTTAGCAACTACAATGTTCCCAATGCCTGCACTATTTAAATGTTCTGCTGCAAGCTCAATAGTTTCTCCCGCGCCAAGTAATAAAGCGGAGTGATTATTAAAGTCACCAAATATTTTTTTTGATAAAGAAACTGCAGCAGAAGCAACTGAAACAGGGTTGGCACCGATCTCTGTATGTGTGCGCACTTTTTTAGCAACACTAAATGCGCGTTGGAAAAGCTGATTTAAATTACGACCTAAGGTGTCTGCTTGCACTGCATCTTGATAGGCAGATTTTAATTGCCCCAATATTTGTGGTTCACCTAACACCATTGAATCCAATCCACATGCTACTCGAAAAATATGTCGAACTACTGACTGCTCAAGATAGTCGTAGATATAGGGTTGTGTATCTTCACCACTTAAATTATGAAATCGATTTAACCAATCAAGTATTTCATCTTTGCCTTGGTCAATATGGTTCACTTCGCAATACAATTCGGTGCGATTGCAGGTAGAAATAATTGCGGCTTCATCAACCTGTGGAACGGAGATTAATTTTTTCAGTGCAAGTCCGAGGTTTTGTTCATCAATTGCTACGCGCTCACGTACCTCAACGGGTGCAGTGGTGTGATTGATGCCAAGCGTGAGTAAGGACATGAAAATATGTGGTTTATATGCTGTGCAGTATAGAAATTTTATTGGATGTCATAGCTTGTTATGGGCTTGCATGATCTGGCTTAGGTACCCGTAAAATCTGTCAAAATGCGTATGAATTACTCAGATATCTACAGTATTATTAGGTATAGTCTAAATGACCCATTATCGAAACGCAGTATATTGAAGATCAACGCCACAATTCCACGGTTTTACACGCATTCTAGGGTGCCTATTGGGGTATCTTTAGCTGCTATTTTGGGTGTTTTCGTGCTCACCGGATGTGCCTCCTTGCAAACGGGTGGCAGCAAGGGTTCAGACGACTCCATAGAGATTCGAAAGGCCCAATCCGAAAAATATGATGCCCAATCTGACCTCATGTACGAGGTATTGGTAGGTGAACTGTCCGGGCAGCTGGGCGATGTTGAACGTGCGCTTGAGCATTATGTAAATGCTGCACAAATCTCAAACGATCCCGCGGTTGCAGAACGCGCAACACGAATTGCGATGTTTGCAAAAGATTGGAACTCAGGATTAATCGCTGCCAAGCGCTGGGAAGAATTGGTGGGATCAAATTTAGAGATTAGTCAAATTCTGGGTGTGATGGAACTACGTAATGGCAACATTGATGGTGCCGTTCCGCATTTCGAACAAATCATGTTGGCTGCAGATGATTCGCCTGCAAAAGGTTACAGCATTATCGGTGCGGTACTAGCACGAGAGCCCGATTCAGAATCTTCCTTAAAACTGTTGCAAAAGTTAGTAAACAAAAATTTTGAAAATCCCTATGGCCACTTAACAATGGCCAGTCTCGCATTTCAGGCAAAAGATTTTCAGCGCACTATTGATGAAAGTGAACTTGCGCTTGGTTTTAAACCAGATCTGATTGAAGCGCGTGCGATGCGTGCACAAGCATTGATGAATCTAGACGAAACAGATAAAGCATTAGCTGAAATGAAAATCATCGTTGAAGAGGAACCGGGTAATCGAGAAATGCGCACGGCCTATTCACGTATGTTAATTGGCGCTGAACGTTACGATGAAGCAATTACTGAATTTGAATTATTATTACTTGAAAACCCAAATGATGGAGAATTAATTTATCGGTTAGGATTGTTGTATTTGCAAAAAGAAAAGTATGCTAAAGCGAAAACAAAGTTTCAACGTTTGGTAGATCGTAAGCAGCGTGTTGATGAGTCTCATTACTACATTGGTCGTGCTGAAGAAGAACAAAAAAATTATGTAGCAGCTATTGATGAATATGAAAAAGTCCCAGAAGGGCAGTATTACATTGATGCCAAGGCTAGAGTTGCATCTATCTATGCCGAACGCGATGATATTGGTAAAGCGCAAAGCTATTTGAAAGATTTACGTCGCTCATTAAGTTCGCCAGAAGCGATCATCGAAGTTTATTTAATTGAAGGTCAGTTGTTGCATGATGAAAAACTCTATGTGGCAGCGATGGATCTATATAGCGAAGGGTTGCAAGAATTTCCTGGGCACAGTGATCTGTTATATGCGCGCGCATTGATGGCAGAAGAAATTGACCGTATTGATTTATTAGAAGCGGATCTCAGATTAATACTTGCAGAGGATCCAAATAATGCATCTGCACTGAATGCTTTGGGTTACACGTTGGCGGATCATAACTCTCGAGTGGATGAGGCTTACGGTTATATTAAAAAGGCATTAGAGATTCGTCCTGATGATCCAGCTGTGATGGACAGTATGGGTTGGGTGCAATTTCGTTTAGGCAACTATGCAGAAGCGGAAACCTATTTGCGTAAAGCGTTTGAGATTTTGGAAGATACAGAAATTGCTGGCCATCTCGTTGAGTTGTTTTGGGCACAGGGTAATTACGACGAAGCCAAAAAATTAATGAACGATATGTTGGAAAGGTTTCCAGAAGACGAGTACATACTAGAGTTAAAACAAAGACTCCAGTAATGAGGTCTAAGCTATTTAGCCCAAATGCTGCCTGCAATTTGGGGTTCTTAATTATTCCATTTTTCATGCTATCTGCATGTGTCACAGTAGAAAAACATCAGCTACCTCCCGGTTCAGAGATTAGTAAACAGGCTGCGTGGGAGGCCCATCAAGCCACAATTAAAAGTTTGCAAACTTGGGAACTCAAAGGACGTGTAGCAGGTAAGTCACAAAACGAAGGTTTTCGAGCTGGTGTTACGTGGAAACAACAGCCGACAAAATTTACAATAGATTTGCATGGTCCGTTAGGAAGGAAAGTTGCTGTGATTACCAAACAGCAAGGTAACGTGCAGTTGAAAACATCCAAGGGCGAACATTTCGAAGCTAATGATCCTGAAGAATTGATGCAAACATTATTTGGCTACTCTTTGCCAGTAAATGGGCTGCAGCACTGGTTGCTAGGTGTACCTGACCCTAATCAAGTCCATGCTGAATTGATCATTGATGAGCAGGGTCGGTTGATCCAGCTCAACCAGGCTGGTTGGTCTATTGATTACAAGCGTTATCATGAAAGCACGCCTGCATTACCAGCGTTGATCAAAATTTC
>JBCCEI010000068.1:0-10574 GCA_039030355.1 Pseudomonadota bacterium
ACTATTGCCAGCTGAATAGCCACGATCTGGTCGAAACAATACCGCCCCTATATCAAATCGATTACCAACAAATGCCATGCCAGCAGGATTCGTCGCACTGGACATCGCATCTTGCGGAAAAGCAACACCAGCACCAGCCAAAGAACGGTTAATCAGCCCAGTGCCATGAGTAAAGTACCCATTTGTTGAGCTTGCTATAACTGGAAAGATATAAAGTATTACTAAAATTATTTTATTTATCATTTTTAAAATAAAAAACCGCAGCAACAATGTCTGCGGATTTTTTTTTAAGTTAATGTTTACAATTAATTATGTTTTAGTATCCCACTTGAATGCATCTTCGCCCGATATAGCAAAAAACATCCAGACATCTATTAATAAAATAATTAAAAAGATCACTGCAGTTCCAAGCGCCCATAATGGATTAGCGTGATGTTCACTAACCCCAATTAACGCGTGAAGGATATAACCTGAAACACCGGTGAAGACTGCAATGGCTAATATCGCTTGTTGTACTCTTGACATGATTTACTCCTCTCTTTATAGATTAATTATTTAGGCTTATCACAAAGAGGCATATCATGCCATCCAGCAAGATAATTCATTCTTGCTGCTATTTTACGCTCGCCTTCACTTGCGCGGTTTTCATCCCAATCTGCAAGACGTGGTTTGATAAATGCTTCCCACACAGGGGGGACCATTAACATTGCGAGCATGGCGTAATAACCATAACCCGTATCCGGTGCATCACACTCTTCTAGCTCCCAGAAATGTGTTTCACCCCGATCATGGTGATCTGCTTGACGACCAATTTCGATAAATCCAAATTGTGTAAATGGAGACTCACCCACATCCCATGAGTGGTGATAATCGATTGGCTGGCCTTTTTCACGAATCAAACCATAGTGCTCTAAATAATTGAGCACTTCTAATTCAAATGCTGAGATCACCCAAGAACCGACCATGACCGCTAAACCAATCCAGCCTGCAGCAAACCAAAAAATAAAAATCGTTGGCAAACTCATTGCGTAGCCGCGAATCCAACGATTCTGCCATGAAATAAAGGGCACACCTTTTTTCTTCAATCGTTGTTGTTCCATCACATATAGAAAACGCGATTGCCCAAAGTGAGATAGCAAATAGTGCTTATAAATATTACGCCCTCTGGGTGAGGTCGCTGGATCATCTTCACACCCCAGCTCTAAATGGTGGTTGTATACATGCGCATAGCAAAAATGTGCAATACCACTTAATGCCATCATCCAACGCGCCAATACAAATGTAGGTCCCTTTGTATGTGCAAGCTCATGCCCAAACATGATTCCAAGACCAAGGTATATACCTGTCGAAATTGTTGCACCGATCATTCCCACAGTTGATAAACCATGATGAATCGTAATACCAAATATTTCATCAGGGCCAATTGCTACACCATTTGCATATTCATACATACGCCATACAAGCGCCAACTGCAACATGACAAATATTGGATATTGAATCCACATCATCACTTTTAAAAATGATGCAATACCATATAAATCACCGTTTTCATCACGTCCTGCAGGGTCAGCATGAAATTTTGAACTCACACTTGTGACCCAATCAATGATGATGGATGCGCCCAACAAGACAACTCCAGTCCAAACCCATGGACCACCAATAATCCTCCCTACTAAAGTTGCGAAGATTAATAACGGTGTTTCTAAATACCGAAAATTAACTAAAAGTTTATGCATGGTATATTCCTCTTCTACAATTGATAAATTTTTTATTATTTTAATAGTCTGCAATTACTACTGATCTTAATTTCCCTTGTTTGACTTCTTCAATACTAGGCAACATTTCATATGCAACTTCATCTTGTCCACATTGTGCTTTACGTGTTTTGATTCGATCAAACCATTTCTTAACATTTGGCCTTTCCGTGATTAAAGCGCCATACCCTGCTACATCAAGTAGATGTGTATATGCAGTCCAATAAAGATCTGCCCATGTGTACTTATCACATACTATGTATTTATTACCTTGGAGTTGCTGATCCAATGCGTCATAAAATATTTTCAAATCCTCTCCAGCTGAATTCATTACTGTCTGATTAGCTTGATATGCTGAATCGCTATATTGTTTTACAAAAATTTCATCGACGATTTGATTCACAAGTGGTGAAACATTTCTATCAGCAATATCCACCCAATAATTTTGCATGGCTGCCAATGATGCATTACGAGGTGTAAGCGCATAGCCAAGGCCTCGAGCATCCGTAAATGCTGTTATCGCATCACTACCACATGCGTAAAAATCGGCTTCCTTTAAACATGGTGTAATGGATAATGGAGATATTTCAGAAATACACTCATCAAGATTACTCACTGCATCAGTTATCATGCTGTAGCAATTCATTTCCATACCTTGTTCAGCAGCAGTAATTACACACTTAAGTGTGTCTGCATCAGCAGGGCTACCGATCAGCTCCAACACATACTGAGTTTTCTTCATTTCACCAGAAGCACCATATCCTTCACTACCTTGAGCTCCTGATTTTTCTGCCATTAGTTCAAATAAGTCAGTCATAATTATTTACCTATAAACTTTTAAATATATTTATTAAAAACTACTATGCAGCAGCTTTTTCATTTTCAACTTCATAGTTAGGAATCTCACTTTTCATCCGTGCTATCCAGTCGCTTAAATTTTTATATTTACTCACATCGATCACAGTTCCACTTTGCTCAAGTACTTTGAATGCAGCTGCCCAATGAATATCTGCAAGTGAAAATTCACCAACAATATACTTTTGGTTTTCAAAAGCTTTTTCTAACTCAGAAAATACAGCATCATAATTACTCTTTTCATCACACCTTGAATTAAGCACTTGTATCCAATACTGCTGCATAGCAAGTACGCGTGCTTTCCGAGGATGAATAGAAGGTGTGCGACCTTTAACATTTAAGTACGTCAAAACTGAACTTTCACCGCATACTGTAAAATCACCATCTTTAATACAGGGATAACGTGTAAGATTAGACATGTTCAAAGATTCAGACATTTTGTCGTCGAGACTGGAAGGCTCCCCCCACTCAATCTCTATCGGAATTTTCCTGTACGAAGCTAAGAATATGCATTTATATGAGGCCGCATCGCCTGGCATGCATATCAACTTGAGTGATTCGTTTACTTTCGGTTTTGATTTACTAAATAGACCCATAATTAACTCCATATATGCTCTTTAAATACTCAAAAAAATCGAGTTTTAATTGATCCTGATTACTACTCCCACAATTAACAAGGGGGCATCAGAATTTATAAGTGGAGCTTAGAATACAGATCCATCGTTGAATGAATCTGATCTATATCAGTCATGACAACGACAGGTTTAATGCATTCAAATAGTTTTGAGATTTACTGATCTAGATCATGAGAACGAACAATTTGTTCAAATGGAGTAGAGTAAATTGGATAATAGTCATTTAGGTTAATGGTTATACCTAAGATAAATAGCGAATTCATCTCTATAAAAGGTACACTAGAACCTCATTATGGAAGAGAAAAAAATAAACTTTAAGTCACTCAAAGCCTCTTGCAAAAACTGCTCATTAGTAGAGCTGTGCTTGCCACGAGGACTCAACACAGATGACTTGAGCACCTTGGATGAAATGATTCAACAACGCCGATTAGTGCAAAAAACAGAAAATATTTTTAGCCAAGGAAAGCGCTCAAATTGCATCTATGCAGTTAGGTCTGGTTCTGTAAAAACATTTACTACAGACAAAAACGGTGAAGAACAAATTCTTGGTTTTCACCTACCAGGTGAAATTTTGGGTTTAGATGGAATGGATAACCAAATTCATAGTTGTTCTGCTGTTGCACTTGATACATCTACTATTTGTGAACTTCCAATTGATGATTTAAATGTACTATGTGTAAAAATTCCAGGCCTGCAACAACAACTACTCAGCCTAATAAGTAATGAAATAACAAAAGATCATACAATGTTGATGCTCTTAGCCAGAAGAAATGCAGAACAAAAATTAGCAACATTTTTTATCAATCTCTCTGGCAGATTTAAAGCGCGAGGCTATTCAGCCGATGAATTTGACTTGACGATGAGCCGCTATGATATTGGCAATTATTTAGGCTTGGCAGATGAAACAGTCAGCCGATTAATTTCAAAATTTAAAGACAATAAAATTATCGATGCGAATCGAAAACAGATATCAATCCTCAACCATGAAAAACTATGTGGCATTGCAGAAGGTGATTTCAGCCTAAGCTAAGTCGTTGACTACTTAGTGAATGATACGATTGACGACACTAAAAGAACGACTAACCCTACATAGACCCGTATTTCCCTCAATATATTACATGCAAATAATCGATCATCACGATTGATTTTTTGCATCAAAATCAATGATTTCCTGTGTCATGAAATCCTCCCAATGCATGTCTATTAGTACGTAACTGATTACTAATATAACTTTTAACAAAAAGGAAATAGACATGAAAACACAAGCAACCTTAATCGCAGTACTTTTTGCTGCAACTGGAACTACATTCGCATCTGGCCTAAGCATAGACTCAGTAGATGTAAGTAACATTCAACCTACAAAAGTTGAAATTACTGAAATCAAAACCCAAGGCCCAGTGGATGCATTCAATGTAAGAGTTGAAAGTGAAAAGCAAGCGGACACACGTCAGCTTAAGCAATCATACGATGGTCGTTCATAAGTGACATAAGTATGAGTCTTAGACTAGTAAAGGAAGTAGTCGAACAAGGATGTTCTCTAAGGCCTAATAAGCATGAGCTTTTTAAACAAAATAATAAGGTCAGTAATACTCATATTATTAATGGTAACGCTAATCTTACTATTTAGTTTGAAAGGATTCGTGTCTATATTTTTACCAAAAAAGCCTATATTGGAGTAATACTATGAATCAAAAAGAAAAACTAACAGCACTAAACAAAAATCTTGATCTTGTAGCCGAATTCTATCTTCGTGAAATGATTCGCAGAGAATATCCGGAATGGATCGATGACGATGGTGATTGCCAACAATGCGACGACTATTACGATACCTTGTTAGATGCCGTTATTGTGCAGAACTAAAAATTAAATAATTACACAATAAGAAAATGAATAGACAATCCCCTTTAGGTATCGTCGTTATCATGTTTATAACATTTACGATGCTGTTATATGCGAATCTTGGACTAGCCAACTCAAATCTACATACCCCATTTAATCGGGTATTAGAAGGAAATGTAATAAACGGTCAAGTTGATTATTCTGCTATAAAATTACATCCAGAATTTAAGCCTTATATTGATTCGCTCAAAGCCAAACCTACATTCAACAACCAGAATGAAGAACTCACATACTGGATCAATGCCTATAATGCTTTGGTGATAAAAGGTATCTTAGAGGGCGGTTCACCCAGTACCTTCTTTGGAAGAAACAGCTTCTTTAAAGGTGACCAATATCAACTCGCGGACATGTTTATCAATTTAAATGACTTGGAACGCAAAGTGATCATTCCTATTGGTGAACCACGCATTCATTTTGCGATTAATTGCGCTTCCAGTTCTTGCCCTAAACTTCGCCCCCAAGTATTTACTGCAGATGAACTCGATACACAACTAGAACACGCAGCAAATGAGTTTATTAATGACACCTCGCGAAATAAATTTGACTCAGAAAGAAAAATTGCCCGTATCTCAAAAATATTTGACTGGTTTGAAGAAGATTTTGTAAAACATTCCGGTTCTGTACAAAAGTATTTGTCTCAATATGTAAACAATTCCGAAATTGCAGAGCACCTTCGCAATGAAGAGTATAAAATTAAATACTTAAAATATGACTGGAGCCTAAACGGCACCAAACCATAAAACGTAAACCCGATTGATACTCGTACCACAATGCTGCGACTAACCTTTTTTTCGATACTCCTCTTCGTTAGTTGCAGCCATTGTTTGCTCGCAAAAGAAAAAGCCGTACATGAGTATGCCATTGACCTGTATGGCGCAACTTATGACCGTAATCTCGCGCGGGAATGGATGCTAAAACGCGGTAAAACTGATGTTGTCCCAGCATTGATTCGCAGTTTGCGTTATTTCCCTGAGGATGCCAGCCAAACCCAGCATGTATTACAGCAACTCACAGGTGTAGAAGTACCCAAACGCTGGCATGATTGGATGATATGGATGCAAGAAAATCCAACTGAACCATTAGAAAAAAATGAGTTATTTATTGAAGCGGTCACGAAACGCATTGATAAAAACTTTCAGGATTTTTTCTACCCAGATATGCCCCACAAAATTCGTCTGGATGAAATCGTTTGGGGAGGCGTGCGTAAAGACGGCATTCCTGCACTTACAGATCCAAAACTGATCCCAGCGAATGAAGCCGATTACATCACAGATAAAGAATTAGTGTTTGGCATTTCCATTAATGGTGACACACGCGCCTATCCTTACCGTTTCATGGATTGGCATGAAATGTTAAATGATGAAATAGGTGGTGTAGCCGTATCACTTGCCTATTGCACACTATGTGGTTCGGGCATTTTGTATAAAACAAAACTAAAAGATGAGGAAGACCCTATTATTTTTGGCTCATCAGGATTTTTATATCGTTCGAACAAACTCATGTATGACCAAAAAACACATACATTATGGAATCAATTCAACGGCAAACCTGTCATAGGCAAGCTAGCGAACAGTGAAATTGAATTAGAAGTATTGCCGATGGCAACCACAACATGGGGCGAGTGGAAGAAGAAGCATCCCAATACCAAAGTACTCTCTGAAGACACAGGCTTCCATCGTGACTACACACCAGGAGCGGCTTATGGCGCGTACTTCTTCAGCGAAGAGTTAATGTTTCCTGCAAGTGTGGTAGATGATGCACTCAAACAAAAAGATAAAGTCTTTGGCCTACGTATCAGTGGCGCCAATAAAGCCTGGCCACTTTCTCTATTTAAAGAACAAGAAATCATTCATGATAAAATTGGCATCATTCCTATTGTATTAATTGGCAATACAAAAACTGAAACCGTGCGCGCCTATCGTTCAGACAATTTAGAATTCAAACGTTCAGAAGGCGGCAAATTGATTGCCGATAATCAAGAATGGCAACTCACCGAGAACGAACTCATCGGCCCAAGTAATCAAAAACTCTCCCGCCTTCCAGGGCATACTGCCTACTGGTTTGCTTGGAGCGGCTACTTCCCGGATACTTTAGAGCTAAATCAATAACTACCGGATAAATTTCATCCGATGACGATGCGTTCGTTGCTTTTACATTCCCAATTGGTACTGATACAGATTGGGACACGTTGAATAAATGGTGGTTATTTGAAAAAAGAGACTGAACAAGTGTTTCGTTTCTGCTTGATAAAGATGAGGTCATTCAAAATATCCATCCCGGTTGTGAATATATAAATGGCGATGATGACTACAAACTAATGGCGGGGAAAATTCAAGAATTGTTCAATGAATAATTGATACTCATTTATACCAACACTTAGGTAAGTTGTTTTATGGATGATAATCCTCCATCAATATGCACTACCTGACCTGTCATCCAGCTCGATTCATCACTAATTAAATATTTAGTTGCAGATGCAATGTCCCGTGGTTCGCCAATACGATTTAATGGATGTCTTTTTGATATGGTCTCAAGCTTACTTTCCGATTTTGTGAATTGACTAGCAAGCGGTGTGTTCACCAAAGAAGGTGCAATGCAGTTGAATCGAATGTGATTTGCTGCATATTCCGCAGCGAGCGAACGCACTAATCCTTCCATTGCACCTTTCGCAGCGGCTACTGATGCGTGATAAGGCATGCCTTGTGAAACAGCAACCGTGCTAAATGCTACAACAGATGCATTTTTACTCTTCTTTAATGCTGGTATGCACGCCTGAATGACTTTAACAAACCCCATGAGATTGATGTTGAGATCATTTTGAAAATCTTCTCTGGATAAACTAGTAAATGGTTTTAAGTTGATCGTGCCAGGACAATAGATTACTGCATCTAAGACATCGGGTAAAAAAGATATATCAAAATTATCACTACAAACATCAGCAGTTTCATAAATAACGTTTTCTCTTGGTGTGTCACTACAGCCTGTTCGAGTAAGTGAATAAATATGATTATCTTCAGCTAATGCATCTAAAGAAGCTGCACCGATACCGCTGCTACCACCCACGATTAAAATATTTTTACTCATAGAACGTGTATAATTTAGGACTTGATAATTATAATTTTAATGCATTCAAGACTCGCTTTCTAATTGATGTACAGTGAAAACCAGCAAAGGATGCAAACAATAACTAGCAAATTGTATAAATGGATGAATTTAATCAACCAAGGTAGATATATAAGATGACAACCTATTTATTTAACACAAATATTGTTTTATGTGCGCTCATACTAGGCGGAATGGTGTTTTATGTAACTTTCATGGCACCCCTTATATTCATTAAACTACCTGCACCTACTGCTGGGGAATTTATACGTGAAGTGTTTCCTTGGTATTTTCTCGTATTTGCAGTGCTTACATTATTATCAGCCATCTTATTATTTATTGGTGCGTTTCAATGGCAATCAGCAGTCATGCTTATTTGTGCTGTATTTTTTATTTTTTCAAGACAGTGGTTAATGCCAAAAATTAATGATTATCGAATAGCAATTCAAGATGGCGAATCTGACGCAAAAATTAAGTTTAAAAATTTTCACCGTTTAAGTGTTGCAATCAACTATATCCAACTAATTGCAATCTTTATAATTTTCATCGCGATTATAAATTAATATTGATTATGAACTTCAATTTTGAGCATCAAACTGTCGTAATCACAGGTGCAGCAGGTGCACTTGGTTCCACCACAGCAGAGCTTTTCTTTCGTGCCGGTGCAAATGTTGCACTGGTAGATATCGACTTTTCTAAACTCACTCACCCTCGTTGGAAACATGCCAAAAATGTTGGAATGTTTGAAACTGATTTAACCGATGTTAATTCAGTCAATAACTCAGTTGCTGCAATTGTTGAGCGCTTTGGGCAAATTGATTGCCTTGCCAATGTCGCCGGTGGTTTCAAAATGGGCCCGATGGTGCATGAAACCTCCGTTGCTGATTGGGAGTTCATGTTGAACCTCAATACAAAAAGCGTGTTCCTCATGTGCCGCGCAGTCATTCCGCATATGCTAGAAAAGAACAAAGGTAAAATTGTAAACGTCGCTGCACGGGCAGCAACAGAAGGCAAGGCCAAAATGGCGCCCTATTGTGTGAGCAAAGCTGCAGTGATTACACTTACTCAAAGTTTAGCTGCAGAACACAAAATGAATAATATTAATGTAAACTGCATTCTTCCGGGGACTGTAGACACACTACAAAACAGAAACGATATACCTGATGCAAACTTCAGCAACTGGGTGCCCACTACCGATTTAGCGAATGAAATTTTGCACTTGTGCTCGGACCAAGCGAAAGGTGTAACGGGGGCGGCAGTGCAGGTTTATGGCAAGAGTTCAACGATCGTAGAATGTGGCTGTATGATTCGGTTCTAAACTAACTCAAAAAATTAAATGCTTTTTGCTTTTCAGCTATAGCGATTTGCGCATCTGACAAATCTACCAACTCAAAATTAACTTCATCTCCTGGTTTCATTTGCCCCAGTGCATCTATATCAGTGCTGATTACATTCGCAATTCGTGGATACCCTCCAGTGGTTTGCGCATCGGCCAATAAAATTATTGGTTGGCCCGATGAAGTAATTTGTATCGTGCCTGGAATCACGCCAGAAGAAATCATTTCAGATCCTGCTGAAATTTCTAATTCTGGATTCAGTCGACATCCCATACGATTGGATTGAGGACTAAGTTTAAAACTTTGCTTCAAAAATTGTTGCAGAACATCTTTAGAGAACGAATCAAACTCGGGCCCAGGTAACACGCTTACTGTAAGTAGATTTGAATAACCAGGTCTTTGATTTTTAGCAATACGTTTTGGAGATATGTTACTTTGAGCATCAATAGAAAGCGTACTATTTTTTTTTATCACGCTACTTTTTGTGATACCTGTGCTGTCACACGCCAACGCACTATAACTGGAAAACCATGGTTTTAGTTGCCACAAACCGCGAACCGCTATATACGCTCGGCAACCCTTCTTTGGTGCGCCGAAAGAAAGCTTCATTCCACTTGTTACATTGATCGTTTCAAAAATAGGAATTTCTTGCTCATTTATTTTGGGCGATAAATCTGCCCCGGTAATTGCAATTTGCCCTTCACCTTGAATTTCAATACTCGGGCCCATTAACGTAATTTCCAAAACAGGTGAAGTAAGCGGGTTCCCCACCAACCAATTGGCCAAACTTGCAGAGGATTGATCCACTGCTCCGCCTACCGGAATGCCCCAAGACTGGTAGCCAGTTCTACCCTGATCGACCACCAACGTTTGTAAACCCGGTTTACTAAAATGAAGGTTGATCACGTTTGCTCTTCAACCTGCTCAAATACAGAATCGTTTTTTAATTGTAAAAATTCGGATTCAGTAACGGAGTAAAACGTGACTTGATC
>JBCCEI010000069.1:0-10567 GCA_039030355.1 Pseudomonadota bacterium
AGCCCTTAATTTTATTATATTTATATATCAAAGGGTCATTGTGACAAATCGAATGGGTGGTTTGGTTGAGAATATCAGACTTTAATCTGTTACATCGTCGCAATGAACACCCTATTCGCTCTTCTCTAGAGCTAATTTATACTTGCCCATAATCAATTGATTTACCCAACCAGCGTTGAATTACAGCATCTACATTATGCGGATATTCATCGAGCAATAGTTTTGCATATTCTTGTACTAAAGGAATTAAATCGTGATCACGCATGATATTGGCAATGCGTAATTGCAACATACCAGTTTGGCGTGTGCCAAGTACTTCGCCAGGACCACGAATTTCTAAGTCAACTTGTGCAATCTTAAAACCATCATTGGTATTTCGCATTGTATCGATTCGCGTTTTTGCATTATCTGTAAGAGGTGGATCAAAAACTAAAACACAACTGCTCTCTTCAGTCCCACGCCCTACTCGACCGCGCAGTTGATGCAATTGCGCCAAGCCTAAACGCTCAGCATTCTCAATGATCATTAAACTTGCATTGGGCACATCTACACCAACTTCAATGACGGTAGTTGCAACTAACAGATCAATTTTCTTATTAGTAAAATCTTGCATGACAGCATCTTTTTCTTTGCCTTTCATACGTCCATGCACCAATCCTACTTTTACACCACGCAGTAATTGACTCAGTTCACGAAATACATCTTCAGCTGCCTGACATTGTAACGCTTCAGATTCTTCAACTAATGTACAAACCCAATATGCTTGTTGGCCATTGCGACAAGCATTAGCAACACGCTCGACTACTTCTTGGCGACGTTCCATAGGTATTGCGATCGTCCCAATCGGTTTTCTACCTGGTGGTAATTCATCAATCACGGAATAATCTAAATCAGCATAAGCGGTCATCGCAAGTGTTCTAGGTATCGGTGTGGCAGTCATGATTAACTGATGTGGATGCAATCCATCTTGAATGCCTTTTTCACGCAGCGCCAACCGTTGATGAACGCCAAAGCGATGCTGCTCATCCACTACCACTAAAGCCAGATTTTTAAATTCAACACCTTGCTGAAATAATGCATGCGTGCCAATAATCGCATTTGCAGTACCTGATGCAATCAGTGCTTTCATCTCATTAGCCTTGCTTGCAGTTAATTTACCTGATAACCATGCAAGTCGCACTCCAAGTGGCTCCAACCATTTGGAAAAGTTGCGCAGATGTTGCTCGGCCAAAATTTCTGTTGGCGCCATCATCACCGCTTGATAGCCTGCTTCAATGACTTGCAAACAACCCGCAATTGCAACTAGAGTTTTTCCACTACCAACATCACCTTGTACTAAACGTAGCATTGGGAAATCATTACTCAAATCTGAGAATAGTGTTTTGATCACACGCTTTTGAGCAGCAGTTAACTCAAATTCCAATCCTGTGAGTAAATTTTTGTAAAGCTCTCCTTTTGGTTGTATGGCAGCAGCATCATGCTTTTGCATTTGTAATCTCAGTTTTGACAAACTCAACTGCTGCGCTAACAATTCTTCAAAAGCCAAACGTCGTTGCATCATATGATTACCGGACGACAGGGCTTCGGTATCTGCTTCTGGCGGTGGGCGATGCACAAATTTTAGCGCTTCAACAATACTGACGGTTTGGCCTTCAATAGTGGGTGGTGAAGGCAGTAAATCGAGTGTTGGTTCATCATGCGCACTAACCCATTGCAATGCTTGCGAGGTCAAACGCCTTAAGCTAAGTTGGTGCAATCCTTCTGTAGTTGCATAAATTGGTGTGAGGTGGTCTTCAACCTTAGCCTCTTCTTGGGAATGCAATATTTCATATTCAGGATGAACCATTTCGGGCCCTTTCAAACCTCTTCTTACTTCACCAAAACATCTAACTTTTACACCATTACTAAGGTTCTCACGTTGGGATTTATTAAAATAGAAAAAACGCAAAAGCACTCTTCCTGTACCATCTTCAACACTTACCAATAACATACGGCGTTTACGAAACACCACTTCACTATGCGCAATTGTTCCGATAACAACACATTCTTCACCTATACGTAATGCACCTACTGCTCGTATGCGCGTGCGATCTTGATAACGCACTGGAAGGTGAAATAAAAGATCCTGAATAGTATGAATCTGTATGCGTTGCAAACGCTCAGCAATTTTAGGACCCACACCCTTGAGCGCGGTCACCGCCGGAAAAGAATCGGTACTCAAATGTTAATAATTTAAGATAAATTAAATTAGGCGTGTTTTAAATTAATCGAGCTCCATGATGGCATCCATTTCCACTCCTACATCTTTAGGAAGTGAAGCGACACCTATGGCGGCTCTTGCCGGATACGGCTCTGAGAAATATTCAGCCATAATTTCATTTACTAATGGAAAGTGACTTAAGTCAGTAAGAAAAATATTTAGCTTGGCAATATCATTGAATGAACCACCTGCAGCTTGTGCAACAGCTAGCAGGTTATCAAATACACGAGTGATTTGAATACGCATATCTCCCTCAACCACTTCCATGCTATCGGGATCTAGTGGAATTTGTCCAGACATATAAACCGTTGTTCCCACTTTAACGGCTTGTGAATATGTACCAATTGCTTTTGGTGCATTATTTGTACTAATTATTTCCCTACTCATAAATAACTCTCCTTATATTTTGGGAACCCTTGTTTATTGGTTGCGTTTTACTTTATAGATCTGTGGAACATTTTTAATCGTGCGCATAATTCTCGCCAGATGCACACGGTCCTTCACCGTTAGTAAAACAGTCAAGGCTGTAGTAGAACCCAGTTTTTCATCAAATATGATGTTTTCGATATTTGAACCCTCTTCTGAGATTGTTGTGGCCACTAAAGCAAGCACACCTGGTTCATTTGCGGTGCGAATTGAGATTTCTGCGGTGAATTCATTATCAATATCGTCAGCCCAGTAAACATGCGCCCATTTATCGCGACTGGTTTTTTTACGCTTCGTATTTACACACTTAACATGATGGACAACTAACCCTTTACCTGCTGTCATGATGCCAATAATGGGGTCGCCTGGTATAGGGTGACAACATTTACCATATTTAACTACCATGCCCTCGGTGCCACGTATTGCAAGCGGATGTTTACTTTCTCTTTTGCGGCGTAATTTAATCCAGCTACCACGTAGTGATTCAATATGCTTAGCCACAAAAGGTGCCAAGCGATCACCTAAACCAATTTCAGTAAATAACTGCTCTTCAGATTCAATATTTAAATCTTTAAACAAATTTGCTTGTTCTCGTTCAGTGATTTCTTGCCAAGATTTTCCATAACTTTTCAAGGCTTGATTCAATAATCGCTTACCTAAATCTGCCGCCTCATTGGTTTGCATATTTTTCAAGAAACTACGTATATTCGAGCGTGCCTTAGCGGTAACAACAAAATTTAGCCAGGCAGGATTAGGGCGGCCACTCGGAGAAGTGACGATCTCAACAGTTTGGCCATTTTGTAACACCGTGCTTAATGGCTCTAAATGACGATTTATTTTTGCAGCAACACATTGATTTCCGATATCAGTGTGCACAGCATACGCAAAATCAATTGTTGTTGAATTAATCGGTAATTCCATGATGTCGCCCACTGGAGTAAACACATAAATTTCATCCCGGTACAAATCAACTTTGACACTTTCAAGAAACTCAAGTGAGCTACCAGAGCGATGCTGCATCTCGGAAACAGTATTTAACCACTGGCGCGTACGTGAATGTGGTGCATTGTGCTCATCACTTGCAACTTTGTACAACCAATGCGCTGCAATTCCTGATTGTGCAACTTGATCCATTTGTTTTGAGCGCACTTGCACCTCAATTGGCATACCCTTAGGGCCGAATAATATGGTATGCAAAGATTGATAGGCATTCTTTTTAGGAATTGCAATGTAATCCTTGAATTTTCCTGGTACGGGCTTATATAAATTATGGATAACTCCAATGACGCGATAGCATGTATCAACATCATCTACGATGATGCGAAAAGCAAACACATCAAACACTTCTTCAAACTGCAGATGCTTTTCTTTCATTTTTCGATAAATACTATAGATGTTTTTTTCGCGCCCAAGTATTTCGTTTTTAATATTAGCTTGCGAGAGGCGTTCAGTAATATTTTGTTTAACTTCCTGTAACAGCGCATCACGGTTTATATTTGTACGCTTTATTGCCGCCTTTAATGAACGATGCCGTAAGGGCCATAAATTTTTGAAAGATAATTCCTCCAATTCAACACGCAGGTCATGCATTCCCAAACGCAAAGCAATTGGTGCATAAATATCCAATGTCTCACGTGAAATGCGCTTGCGTTTTTTGTATGACATAACATCAATAGTGCGCATATTATGTAATCGGTCGGCAAGTTTTATAATTATGACACGCACATCTTGCACCATCGCAAGCATCATTTTGCGAAAGTTTTCAGCTTGCGCTTCTTGTCTGGAGGAAAATTCTAAGTGAGTAAGTTTACTGACACCATCGACTAAATTTGCAACATCTTCTCCAAACTCTTGTTTGACTTGCTCCTTAGCTGTTTCCGTATCTTCAATAACATCATGCAAAATAGCCGCTTGAATAGTTTGCCCATCCATACGCAATTCGGCTAACACTTTTGCTACTGAAAGAGGGTGGAAAATATAAGGCTCACCACTTAAACGTGTTTGCCCTTCATGTGCATCAGCACTAAACAAGTAGGCACGGTAAATGTTTTTTACTTGATCTTCGGGTAAATAATTTTCTAAAAGGGCACAAAGATCACTAATCTTAAACCGCGAGTGATGCGGTGAACTTTCGTTACTCGTATTGTGACCGGCTGACTCAGCGACAGTAGCCATGCCTGTTCGCCGTTATTATCAATAAGCGATATTTTTGCTTATTGATCCCCATCTTGATCAGTATTTGGTGTAGGTATACCAAAGTCTTTAGAAGGTGATGAATCTGCAAATGGATTCTCCGGTTCAGCAGGCTTCTCTGTGGGTTGCGCAGAAAATGGACTTTCTGCAGCAGGCTCACTGCTTGGTGCATCATTTGAAGATGCAGCGAGCTCATGAGCCAGTAATGATTCCATTGAGGATGGCTCGGCCTGAGAGTGAGTTGCTTCGCTTTCTGATGAAACACTATTCGAAGTCGCACCTAGAGGTGAACTAGTAAAAGGATTGGTTGATGAGTCAGTTTGTTGACTGGCAATCTGCCCCTCAGGTGCGGGTTGAGTAAGTTCTCTGCTAATTTCAGCATGTAATGCTGCTGCGAGATCATCTTCATCAAATGGCATTTCTTCTTCAGCGGGCTGTGCCAATGCTGCTTCCATCATTTCTTCATCGACTAAGCCTTCTTCAATTTCTCTTAGTGCAACGACAGTTGGTTTGTCGTTTTCCCACTCAACTAGAGGCTCTGTACCCATAGAGAGCTGTCGTGCGCGCTTACTGGCAAGCAATACCAGCTTAAAGCGATTTTCAACATGATCAAGACAATCTTCTACCGTTACGCGGGCCATTTTGGGAAACTCCTAAAAGTACAAATAAATTAAATACAGCCGAGTGAGTGTAGCGAATTTGCCGGACAGCTTCTAGCTCTTGGAGAGTAAATCTGACATAAGCACCTGCAAATTATCCTCACTGATAGACTGGAATTGACCATCACCTATCACTATCGCGCTAAGTTCACTTAATGCTTGTTTAAAGTCATCATTCAGCACGATGTGATCAAACTCATGGTAGTGGCTCATTTCACTTTCTGCATCGCGCATTCTACGTGCAATAACCTCGTCACTATCTTGCCCGCGACCTCGCAAACGATTTGTTAATTCTGCTTTTGATGGTGGCAATATAAAAATTGATTGTGTATCGCTGAATCGTTTGCGTACTTGCGCCGCACCTTGCCAATCAATTTCTAATATGACTTTAAGATTTTGTTGTAGTTGTTGCATCACCGATGATTGAGATGTGCCATAGTAATGATCAAATACTTTTGCATATTCAATGAATTCATCTTCAGAAATCATTGCTTTAAATTGCTCTTCAGAAATAAAGAAATAATCTTTTCCATGCGTTTCACCAGGACGCTTTTTTCTTGTGGTATGCGATACGGATACGACAACATTTTCATTCGAGCTGATTAGCTCTTTAACTAAACTGGTCTTACCTGCTCCAGACGGTGCACTCACTATAAAAAGCTTACCTTCATTCATACAGCATCGACCCTTAGGGCACTTACAATGAAAAGCTTTCCTTTGTTAGCCATAACTATAGACCATAGGCACATGAACAATTAATTTATCTTGATGCATGATTTTGATCATACACAAAACAAAAAGGCTCCGCAGTACGGAGCCTTTTTTATAACTGAATATTTTTTGTTTAGCTTTTTGTAAGCGGTACAAGTGCAATTTCGACTCTACGATTTTGGCTTCTACCATAGTCATCATCATTGCTTGCCACTGGATAATCTTCTCCATAACCATAGGTCGCTAAGCGCAATGGCTGTATATCTCTGCTTTGAAAATACTTTGCAACTGAAGCAGCACGTTTTTCAGAAAGTGCTTGGTTATAATCATTTGCACCGGTGCTGTCCGTATGACCCATAACTTCGATTAATGTTTTATCAAATTCATCAACAACAATGGTTACAGAGTCTAGCACGGCAAAAAAATCACCATTGATATCAGCACTATCTGTTGCAAAAGTTACATTACCAGGCATATTTAAAATTATATTTTCACCATCTCGTGTAACACTTACTCCCGTACCTTCAAGCTTTTGTCTCAACTTGGCTTCTTGTACATCCATATAGTAACCAACTGCTCCACCAGCTAATGCGCCAACCCCGGCACCAATAAGTGCATGCTTGCGACGCTCGCGACTATCATCACCAGTGATTAAACCCACCACAGCACCTGTGGCAGCACCGGCACCTGCGCCAATCACGGCCTTACTTGTTTGCTTTTCACCTGTATAAGGATTGATTGTTGAACACGCTGCAAGCGTAATGGAAATTAAAATTAGCCCGATAAGATTTAGTATTTTTACAATTTTCATTATTACCTCCATTTAAAAGCATTCAATCTCGGCAGATTCGATGCCGTTATGTTTTTGACCCATCGCTGTATTCGTGGTTCAAATTTATTGTGGCTTATTATCGCGCGGCTGGTCGCGGAAATTAGCCTTTCGTAGATCCATATATCGGCATTTAAGCGCCATGCATCTAGTGACGTTTTTGGCCTATTTCACATCGCTGCAAATGAAGTCAAAATCAGTTAAGGAATTTAATTTAAAGAACTTTTTGCCTTCTTGAGACCTATCATTCATAGGACTCAACGATGCCTAATAACAATATTTACAAACTTTCATGCAACAAGACATAGCTAAAGCAGTCCACTCTTATTTACCTGAGATAAATGCAAGCGAACTTAATTTCGATGTTGAGCAAGAGGAACATGCTTATGCAAATGATCTAAACCAGTTCATAGAAAAAATTCAATCCTGGTCGCATAGTATTCTTGAAGAAGCCAAATTGCCCACAGCGGCTAATGAAGCCAAAGCATTAACGACAAAATACAGCATGGACAGTAATGAAGGTTGTGCATTACATATGGTTGTTGAGCTCGACTCGATCAATAAATCTATTGAACAAAATGATGCCACTACCGTTGCATTAGCTAGTATGAAACTAGTAGATGCCATTTGGCATAGCGCTATTTTTAGAAGTACTGAGCAAAAAGCTGACAATGCCAATAAGCAAACTACTTCAAGTATTTCTACTCAATCAAAAAACACACAAAAATCACCTTCATCCCAAAGTGATCATGAGGAAACCATTGCCCTATATCAAAGAACCATTAACGACTTAAAAGAAAAATATCCACATTGCAATGTAAACGCTTTGCGTTTACTCGCATCAACTCGTCTAAACGTCGGCAAGCAAGAACTTGACGAATTAGATATCACACCAGAATGACAGAAATGGATAGTAACGACCTATTCAGCGCATCTTTAGAAGCCATCAATACAGATAAACGTGTTGAAAAATATCAGCGCTTCAAAAATGATTTTCAGCGTGAATGTTTTGTCACACTGGACAATGCACAAGAGTGGATCAAAGCTGAATTGCCTATGGTTACTGAATATATCGATGCCGTAGCTATTAAGGATGAATTAAAGCAAGGCAATGCCTCGAGTAGACGTAAGTTTTTATTATCGGCATTGTTATTTGAAAAAAGTTTAAGACAAGCGATTGAACATGACAATGCTGCTCAAGCAGCGATGATGGCTCTGCATATGGTCAATGAAATTTGGCAGGCTAAAGTTGAACTACACGGCTTACAACCTGTAAAAACCAGCAAGCCAGCGCCTGAACATTCAGCAGTCGAATCATTTGATGATACACGTGAGAAAATTCTTACCACACTCATCAAAAAAGGTGAAAAACTAAAGCAAGACTCGCAAATTCAAACAAAAGTCAGCGCTAAGGTTTCAACTAAGGCTAAAGCTAAACCAAAGCCAAAACAAGTTGTTAAAAAACAAGAAAATAAGAAAAAGTCAGTGCCTGTTATGCAAGCTCCGGTTAACAGGAACAATAGCGAAAGCACACAGCAGAGTAAAAAGCCAGTTAATCGAAATGTAAAACCAAAAGTTGCGCCGAAAAACACAGCAAAGACTAAAGCTAGCAAACTGAAGGAAAAGTCTAATAGCGTATTTTCAAAAGTAAAAACAAAATTACCCTTAAAGCGTAAAAATAAATACGTTAAAAAACAGGCTGCTGTAAACGAAAACCAATCAAATGATTATGCTCAAGATGAAGATTTATTTGATGATCCTAACCAGTCAGCCATTATGGTCAGTCCTGGATTTGCAGATAGCATTGATGACTCCATCATTAAGGCACGTGATGAAATCTTCAAAGACCCAAATAATTCTAGTGTGACTGTGCACAAGGTCTTAAAAGGCCGGCAACATGAAAAGCAAAAACCTGGTATGCAAACTGTAGTGATGAAACTTGCATCCAGCACAGGCAAAAGAAAAGGTGGAAAACTGTCTATACCTGAACAGTGTCAGGATGCGATTAATATTTTATCGCAACAATTCCCAGGTTATGACATGGTAGCGATTCGTAATATGGCTGCAGAAAAAGTTGGCGTCTCACCACAGTATATTGAAAACCTTAACATCCTTCCTGAGTAGATTTAGCCCTCACTAGCCTTTGTTTCAGCCGAATACTCATTAGAGTATTGAAAAATATTATCCCAAATGTAATCAACAATACGCTTTGCAATTGATAAATCGCTCGCTTGAAAGCAGCCATCATCCAAACTTTTCACAATACAAGCTATTTCATTCGTAGTATTAGAAACCTCCTGCAGACTCGTCAAATGCTCTAGAGATTTTTCTATCTGGATATTTGTTTTTATGCCGAGATGCTCTTTTGTCCATAGATTAACTTTATCTCTAATTTGCTCTTGTGATAACGGTTGCTTTTCTTGTAAAAGAATAAAGTAAATCAAGAACATTTCTTTACTTTGCTCTTCTTCCGCTGCATCGATAACAGAATGTAATACTCCCTGACATACATCGAGACTCTTAAAAAATAACACATCAGTAACTTTTTTAAGAAACTCTAAGCGTTTGCTTTTGTATTTAATATATTGCCTTACCGCAAATCCACCTAATGCAACACATGCTGAAAAGGATGCTAACAACAAAGGATAAACTGCTTTGGGATCACTAACATCAACATCAAATTTACCATCCAAGTTCCAACCAAATACAACAAGCGCAATCGCACCTATGAGCAAACCTAGTGCGGGCAATATTTTTATAAGCATGGGTATTGCAGCGCCCAGAGCCGGAATAATGAGCATAAGCTTGTCACGTAAACTCATACTGATTTTCACATTTGGAAACAGGAGTTCTAAATCATAGTGTGGAATATTCTTATATAAGTAGAGGTACACCTTACCAGCTTCAAAATTTGCGATTTCTTTATATTTTTCTTTTTTATCGAAATACTGCTTTGGCTTAATCTCTAACAACACCGCAACATGGTCATAGTTATCAAAGCTAATTTGTTTCTTGAATAAGAAACGCTTGATCGTTACATCTTTAACATCGCTACCACGATAAAATAACAAAATTCTTTTATATGCATCTAGATCAACCTGTGTATTCACAGGCACTAATGAGGACTGTGACAAGGCTTTTTCAATATCCTGTTGATTCAATTCACGATAGTTGGCGTCCACCAAAACACGCTTGAAAGTCTCAGCAAGTATATTCGCCTGTTGCTCTGATTCTTCCTGCGTTAGCCCAGGCAGCAAACATTCTTGATTAGGATTGAAGTAAGCATATGATTGCTTCATCAACTCTAAATTTTTTTGCGCTTTGAAATGCACATATGCAGTAAGAATTTCTGCAAATGATTGAAATTGTCGCCGCTGATCTACAGGCATCAATTTGCTGCATTTGTTGATCAATACGTGGCGGCTACATGGAATATAGTGCATCGTTTTTGAATTTCGCATGAAATAGTATCTTCACAAACAAAAACGC
>JBCCEI010000070.1:0-10163 GCA_039030355.1 Pseudomonadota bacterium
GCCAATATGCTTTTCTACATTACCTATCGCGCCTAGCTTGACGACTACAACTAAAATTGCCACTACAAATACATCCAACATGGACCATCTGCCAAAGCGGTGCGCCCAATCCAGCATTATTTTTGTGCTAGCTTTAAGTTTACTTTGGTTAATAATAACCATAGTTAGTAACGCTAATTTAAAGATGGGCAGGACGACACTGAATAAGGCAATGATGATGAATAAAAACAGCTGTCCCTGTAGTAACAAGTTCCAGCAAGCCGTCACAATTGAAAAGGTGTTTTGTATAAAAATAAATTTTTTAAACGTTATAATGGGCGCAATCAAACCAATGCCAAGTAAAATTCCTGCAATAAATAGTAGAAGTAATAATACTTTTTTGTTTTCGATAAACAGCATGGATCAATATTCGATTAGTAACTGAATATGGAAATCATACAAGAACTCAATGCAGACCACAGCCAACGCGTGGTGATTGAAACCGCTAATCTGCAATGGGAATCATCCGAAGCAGATGGTGTATTGCGCAAACGTCTTGAAAGAATAGATGAAAAACCCGAACCTGTAACCACAGTTGTACGTTATAAAGCGGATAGTGCCTTTCCCGCACATAGACATGTGAAAGGTGAAGAAATTTTTGTTTTAGAGGGTACCTTCTCAGATGACCATGGAGACTATCCAGCAGGTAGCTATCTGCGTAACCCACCAGGCAGTGCTCATTCACCATTTAGCAAACAAGGCTGCACCATCTTTGTAAAACTACAACAATTTCAGGATACGGATGGCCAACAGCTGCTTCTACAAACCAATGAACAACAATGGTTGCCTGGTTTAGTACCAGGTTTAAGTGTCATGCCTTTGCATGAGCATATCCACGAACATGTGGCGCTAGTGAAATGGGAAGCCAACACGATTTTTCAACCGCACCAGCACATTGGTGGCGAAGAAATTTTTGTTTTGGAAGGTACATTTGAAGATGAATTTGGAAGTTATCCGCAGGGTACCTGGCTAAGGAATCCGCCAAATAGTTTTCATACGCCGTTTACGAAAGAAGGTTGCGTAATCTATGTAAAAACAGGTCATTTGAAGCTAGCCCAATGAATCATTTGGATCGAGTTCAGCAAACTTTTCTAGCAAGTCATTAGCACGTATAAATTGTAATGTTGTGCGCGGATCCTCGCGACGGTCCTCACCGCTACGTCGATCATGTTCTATGAAATTCCCATCTGAATCTAAAATAGGGAAATGATTTATGGGCGCAGCTTGACGACGTTCTTTATTTGAACGGCGATCTTTAACTTCAGACATGTGCCATCCTTGACTCTCTTGTAAGTACAAAAGCCTAGAAAGTTTATGTATACATTGCACAATATACACATTTAAAAGGTATTAAATTAAGGATGAGTGGTGCACTTAATTGAATAATGATTCAAATGCTAATTTCAAGTAGTAACGATACTGTGAATAAGCGCACATAAATAGCCACATGCAAAAACTGCATTTATGCAGAAGTAAGAATTTAATAATGTAGTATTATTAGTTTCGATATACGCGAATGATTACATCGACATCTTCAATTTGAAGATCGCTGGGTAGTTCTGGTAATTTAGAGATCTCGATACCACTCTCTTCAATATCTTCTAAAACACCGCTATCAGAATAATATAGGTGGTGGTGCTTACTTAAGTTAGAGTCGTAAAATACTTTTGATGGGTCAACAATTACTTCACGTAGTAAACCATGTTGTGCAAACACACCCAAAGTGTTGTACACGGTTGCTTTAGAGACTTCTTCATCAGCTTGATTGACTGCTGCCAATACTTGTTCTGCAGACACATGTTGCTTGCGGGCAAATAACACTTCGCCAATTTTAACTCGCTGATGTGTTGGGGTAATGCCTGCATCGCGTAGCAACGAGACAACATCGGAGCGTGATTTAGGAAATTGACTAAGACCGTTCATACTGAGAATTATAGACATTAATTAGACAAAGTCTATTTGGAACCCTAACATCTTGTTAATAATGGAAAATCTAATTATTACTTATGCAAATTTTGCTATTTGTGACGAATTCTGCGATTTAGCCACCAAATCTGTGATGATTCTTGCAGAGGCAATACTCATTACAATGCCATAACGAAAATGCCCTGAGTTTATATATAGCCCTTTAATAATGGGGTGGTGACATATATAGGGTGCATTCTGTTGTGTGCCGGGGCGAAGTGCCGACCATTGTTTTATCGGTTCATGCTGGGCTAACTCGGGTAACAAGTTCTGCGCAGTGTTTTCAAGCTCTAGTTTTGCCTCTAGCGTAACTTTATTTTCGAACCCCACGTGTTCTAATGTGCTACCACATAAAATGTGGCCATCTTTTCTGGGAATTAAATACGCGTTGTCATGCAAAATAATACGTTTCAACAATGTATTCGCGGTTTTGTATAACAGCATTTGTCCACGCACTGGTTCAATGTCCACACCTGTTTTTTGCTTTAATAGATTTTTAGTCCATGCACCACTGCAAAGCACGATATTATTTGCATACAATGTTGTGTTATCAGTTTTTACTCCAAGGACTTGATTTTTTTTAATTTTAAGCTGTGTTACAGGAGTATTTTCGTAAATTGTAATCGGTCGCTGCATTAAGGACTGATGTAAAGCCTGAATCAATTTTGGTGGGCGTACTTGAGCTATTTTTGGGACATATAGTGCGTGTTGAAAATGTTTTTCGAGAGCAGGTTCAATTGCTTGAATTTTAGTTCGATCTAGATATTCAACAATTTCATTTTTTTCTTTTGCCCATGCATGCGCTTGTTGTTTTTCATCACAATCCATTACCAACATACCAGACTGTATATACTCAGAATCAACACCTGTTTCACGCTTGAGTTCTTCTATTTGGGCTGCAAAATGCGTGCGCCCTTCATCAACCAAAGCTTGTGAGCATCGATTTGTATGCCAGGGCTTAAGCATTGAAAGTATTCCTCCAGCTGCCCAAGTGGCCTGACTACCCAGAGTACCCTTTTCAATTAGTGCCACATTTAGGCCCTGGATTTGTAAATTGCGCGCAGTCAACATACCGATGATGCCACCACCGATAATCAGTGCATCAAAATATTTATTCGTTTGGACTGGCATTTATTTACTGCTATAAAAATGAAATTGGAGTATCTATACTTACTAATCTTACTAGAGAATTCAGCCCATTATTTAATTATGGAAATAATAATTAACGGTGAAGTGAAAAGCGTTCAGGAAAAATTAACAGCGATGCAACTACTCAAAGATTTGGGGATGGCAGAGAAAAAATTAGCGCTGGAAGTGAACCAAGAAGTAGTGCCAAGAAGAATGCTTGCGCACCATTTGCTTCAAGCAGGTGATACGGTAGAAATTATCCACGCAATTGGTGGGGGCTAAGAAACTTAAAAGTCTCACTCGATTGGCATACTTGCATTTGAGACCTGGGAATTTAGCATTTTAAGCGTCGGTATTAGTTGTACCACTGCAAGAAATAAAAACATCGCCGCCCAACATTCAGCATTTTCCTCCATTACACGACCCGCATGAGTATGATTCAATCCGGATTTGTCGCATAACTGCGATATGAATAACACAACAAACCATAAAAACAATGCAATCGCCCAGGGCTCTGATTCACGTATTTTTTGCCAAATGATACGTATATATTTAATTAGTAGATACAATAAACAAAGTGCAAGAAAAATAAATACTGCTGCTGCAAATATTTTTTGCCAAAGCGGTACACTTTGCATGGTATAAAACTTTGGGCGTGTTACATGTTCAATAGTAAGCAGACGATGAATGTCTGCTTCTCGCAAAAAATAAATTAATACTACGTATGCAGATGCAATAGTGGTTAAATTGGACGAAGCAAATTTGCGATTAAAAATTAGCGTAAGTAGTGTTATAAAAACGCATGCCAGAAATGTGAGTGTTATGATAGATACATAACCCGCATCGGATATTGCCGGTGTGCTAATTGAACTGGGCAACCAATAGGCATGCAGTAAAATTGAAATAGGCAATAATGCAAGTATAAAAAGATTTACGAGATTATTTGAGATTGCCTTTGTCATTGAATAATTTAACGTTGAACTTTGTTCTGGAATGTACCATATCTGTAAAACCATGGCAGTAAAACTAAAACAAAACGAAACTCACCAAGATTTGTTAACGATTGCCGGTATTGACTACACATCGCGTTTATTGGTCGGGACTGGTAAGTATAAAGATTTATCACAGACGCGTTCAGCCATACTCGCAAGTGGTGCTGAAATTGTTACGGTCGCGATACGCAGAACTAATATTGGGCAAGAAAAAGATCAAGAGAATTTATTAGATGTGATTCCAGCAAATGAGTTTACCATTTTGCCCAATACTGCAGGATGTTATACCGCTGAAGACGCTGTGCGCACTTGTCGATTAGCGCGAGAACTGTTGGACGGCCATTCACTTATAAAACTAGAAGTTTTAGGTGATGAGAAAACGCTGTATCCAGATATAGTACAAACATTAGCTGCTGCTAAGTCACTAATAGCCGAGTCATTTCAAGTCATGGTGTATACCAATGATGACCCCATCGTAGCAAAGCAATTTGAAGACATGGGTTGTGTTGCTGTGATGCCGCTTGCCGCACCTATTGGTTCTGGGCTAGGAATTCGTAATCCACATAATATTTATACCATCGTAGAAAATGCAACAGTTCCTATTATAGTTGATGCAGGTGTTGGTACAGCATCGGATGCTGCAGTTGCGATGGAGTTGGGTTGCGATGGAGTATTAATGAATACAGCTATTGCTGAGGCAAAAGATCCTATCTTAATGGCATCTGCAATGAACAAAGGTGTTGCTGCAGGACGTGAAGCTTTTCTCGCTGGACGCATGCCAAGAAGACGTTATGCTTCTGCCTCTTCGCCTATTGATGGCTCTTTTATTTAGCGTTACTTGTCTTGCAACAAAACACTTCATTTATTCGGAGTTTTGTTCGTCGCGAAGGCCGTTTTACCAAAGCGCAACGAGCCGCATTTGAGCAACATTGGCCTCATTATGGTATTGAGCTTAAGCAAGACCATGAAGCATTAAAACTAGAAAACTTATACGTTAAACGCCAACCGATTGTGTTGGATATTGGTTTTGGTAATGGTGAGTCGTTAATTTCTCTTGCACAACAACATCCAGAGCTAAATTTTTTAGGTGTTGAAGTATATCGGCCTGGGATTGGAAATTTGTTACGCAATGCATATGCCGCCAAACTAGAAAATATTCGCGTAATTAATATGGATGTTCTCGAACTATTGCAAAAACATATTATGACGAATAGTTTTACTGCCGTGTTAATTTGGTTTGCAGACCCTTGGCCGAAAAAACGACACCATAAAAGACGCTTAATTCAACAGCCGTTTTTAAAATTGCTAGTCGACAAATTAAAACATGATGGTGAATTATATATTGCAACTGATTGGCAACCCTATGCAGAGCATATAAAAGATGTAATTCGCTTAAGTAATCTATTTTCTGAAATTAGCGATCCTTTGACCATTCAAGAGCGCCCCCAAACAAAGTTCGAAAGACGTGGTGTAAAATTAGGATATGAGGTTTTTGAAAGGGTTTATGTAAAGAGAATTACTTAGATTCTTCAGCAGCTTCGAGTTTAATTGGTTGTAAACGCTTTGCTGGGCACTCTTCGCTTTTAGCAAGTGGGCAGACGTCCTGTTCGCAGTTATGAATATTCTGCCAAGCAAACTCGATTGCACTTTCATCATGGCGATAGAAATGATCGATCCACTCAGGACCTGCAAAGCCTGTACGAACAAATACATCCATCACTTGTCGTTTGGTGCGGGCAAAGACGAATTCAATATGTAAAGCAGCTAAACGCAATGATAATTGGTGAAGCATGTCCTCACCCGTTGCATCAATTTCTGTAATCGCTTCTGCATCAACAATAATAAATTTTAAATTCGGCTTTGCAGCGACACGTTCCAACACTTTTTCTTCAAAATACATTGCGCTGGCAAAAAACAACGGTCCTTCAAAGCGCATAATCGTGATATTGGGGCAAGTTTGCAAAATATTTGATTCAGCATCTCGTAATTCACCATCATTACTGCGAGAAAGAATGGTGATATGTGGGTGCATGGTGCGATACATAAATAAACCGAGTGAAAGTACAACTCCAACAAAAATACTTTGCTCTAGGTGAGGTGCGAGTAACAAAGTTAAAACAAAGGTAAGCATGGCAATAAAGCCATCATGTTTGTGCACTCTAAATGCATATTTAATTTGTTTGATGCGAATAAGATTAATCACAGCAGAAATGATGACTGCAGCGAGAGTCGCTTGAGGCAAATGGTAAAGATACTGGCTGAAGTATAATAGCACTAAAGAAACGGCTACTAGCACACCGGTAAATATTGCTGCAAAGCCAGTTTTTGCGCCGGCCGCCATATTTACAGCTGAACGAGAAAAAGATCCAGCAACCGGATATGCGCCGGATAATCCTGAAGCAATATTACCTAAACCTTGGCCTACTAAACCTTGGTTAGCATCAATACGTTGGCGAGTTTGTACAGCAATCGCTTTTGCAATTGAGATCGCTTCCATGTAACCAATCACAGCGATCACAATACCCTTGGAAATGAGATCTAAGGCGACTGACATATCAAAATTAGGTACACCGATGCTTGGCAAACCCGGCGGCACATTGCCGACAACTTTTCCACCAAGCGCTTCAAAACCAATTAACCATGAGGCAATGCTGGTGATGATTACTGCAGTTAATACACCTGGAACTTTAGGTGCGTATTTTTTTAAACCAAAAATGATTACTAGTGCAGCAATTCCCATTGCTAAAGTTGGAAAATGAGTATGTTTGGTTGCTTCAACTAATACGTTCCAAATGGTTTCATAAAAATGATTTCCCGATTCGGCTGTCACACCAAATAGTTTTGATAGTTGTGATGTGCCAATGATGATTGCTGCGGCATTGGTGAAGCCGATGACGACAGAGTGAGATAAAAATTCAACCAGCACACCTAGACGTAATAATCCAAGTGATATCTGAAAAATGCCAACGATGAATGCAAGAATTGCAGCATAGACAAGATACCCTTCAGGATTCGCAGTTGCCAATGGTTCAAGTGCGGCAGCAGTCATTAACGACACCACTGCAACCGGGCCAGTTTGTAACTGGCGCGAAGATCCAAACAAGGCAGCAACGATTACCGGTAAAAATGATGCATATAAACCATAATAGGCTGGTAGATTGGCCAATTGCGCATAGGCCATTGATTGTGGGATTAGTACCAGTGCAACGGTAAGCCCTGCAAGGCAATCTTTAAATATCGTTTGCGGATTTTTTAATTCACCAATCCACTGTAAGTATGGAACAAACCGACTGATGAACTCACGCGTATATTGTCGAGCTGTGATCAACTAAATCTCCTCATCACATCATTACTTGTCCACAGTGCAGGAACTACACAAAATTAATTTACTTGAAAGCCTAGATACAAAAGATGGACATACTGCATGGCATTTCATGCGGTTATCTAACGATCTTGATAGGCGATATTAAGCCATAAATCTAATTCCTACTAATATATAGAGTTATAGATATTTTTCCATGCGCCAACACTCATTTCGTTTATTGGAGTAAAGCGGTAAAGTGCATAAATCTATTGTGTCTTAACTTTATAAATATGCACATCAGCCCAAAATTTGAATCATACGTTCAACCAGGAAATTTCCCATCTGTGTGAAAGAATGAATGATACGTTCCAACTTGCGGTTGCAACCGGGCCCGTTCCAAGAAAATTAGTCAGTGATTGTCTGCAACAGCTTGGAGCGGTGCGAGGTCAGTTTCAGCTTGGATTTATTTATGCAAACGATGCATTGAGTGGAGATTTTAAGGACATTATTGCCAGATTAAAACAAGAAACTGGCGTGCAGCATTGGGTCGGCACATTGGGGTTGGGAATATGTAGTACCGGTGTGGAATATTATGATCAAGCAACCTTGGTAGTGATGCTGGCAAATATCGATTCCCAACAGTTTTCCATCATTGGAAATAACAGCAGTAATGAAGAAAAATTGTTGGAAGAAATTTCCAGCTATTGCAAACATGATTTACCACATGTGGGCATTGTTCACGGTGATCCTAGCAATCCGGCGACACCAAATATCATCGAAAAAATATCCGAAACTGTTCCTGCAGCGTATTTAGTGGGTGGCCTTACCTCGTCCAACAGTGAAAATTATCAGGTCGCTAATGACATAATCCAAGGCAGTGTATCCGGAATCTTTTTTTCGCCAGACATCAACACCGTTATTGGCCATACTCAAGGCTGTACGCCGCTTGATCAGCAACATGTCATCACACGCGCTGAGCGCAATCTGCTGATTGAATTAGATAATGAGCCGGCACTGGATGTATTACGTGCGGATATTGGCGAAGTGCTGGCAAAAGATTTAAACAAAATTGCCGGATATATATTTGCAGGTTTACCAATAGAATTTTCCGATACTGGAGATTATCTTGTACGTAACATTATCGGATTTGATGAGCAAGAAAAGATCATTGCCATAGGCGATTATATTTACGAGGGCGGTAAATTTATGTTTTGTCGTCGTGACGGCAATAGTGCGCGTGATGACATGTTAAGAATGTTAACGACGATGAAATCACGTTTACAAGGTGAGCCACGTGGCGGCTTATATTTTACGTGTCTTGGTCGTGGCCGCTACCAATTTGGTGAAAATTCAGAAGAACTTAAAATGATCCAAGATGTGTTAGGTGATTTTCCGCTGGTGGGCTTTTTTGCCAACGGCGAAATATTTAATAATCGTTTATATGGCTACACTGGTGTTTTAGTTTTATTTACATAAATTTAACAGCGATGAAGTTTAATAAATTAGGCAGTACAGAAATTAGCGTAAGTGCTATCTGTTTGGGCACCATGACCTATGGCGAACAAAATACTGAAGCAGAAGCACATGAACAAATGGATTATGCAATTTCAAAAGGGGTTAATTTTTTTGATACTGCAGAAATGTATCCGGTCCCGCCAAAAAAAGAAACGCAAGGTAAAACAGAAGAATATATTGGAACTTGGTTAAACAAAACAGGTAAGCGCAATGAAATTGTTCTGGCTACAAAAGTTGCAGGGCCTGGTATGATGGATTATCTGCGTGGTGGTGCAAAGTTAATCCCTTCTCAAATTAACACTGCAATCGATGCAAGTTTACAGCGCTTGCAAACCGACTATATTGATCTTTATCAAATTCATTGGCCGGGTCGTAACACAAATTATTTTGGTCCTTTAGGTTATCAGCATGATGAATCAGAAACTGTTTCAACCTTGCATGAAATAGAAGATGCATATGGCTGTTTAGTCAAAGCTGTTGAACTGGGTAAAATTAGACATTTAGGTATCAGTAATGAAACTGCTTGGGGTGCAATGCAATACCAGCAGTTTGCTGTAAAAAATAACTGGCCAGCAATGGTAAGTATTCAAAATCCATATAGCTTGTTGAACAGAAGCTATGAGATAGGCCTCGCAGAAGTATCGCATCGAGAAAAAATGGGGCTGTTGGCATACTCGCCCCTAGGTTTTGGTGTATTGAGTGGTAAATACATGAACACATTGCCAGCAAATGCACGCCTGAGTTTGTTTGAACGTTTTACGCGTTATAGTAATGTAGAAGGTATAAAGGCAACACAAGCATATGTAGAACTTGCTGAAGAATGTGGTTATATGCCGTGCCAATTGGCGTTAGCGTTTGTCAATACGCGATCTTTTGTGACTGCGAATATTATAGGTGCAACTACCATGCAGCAGTTGAAAGAAAATATTGATAGTATCGATGTTGATCTAAGTGATGAAGTGCTAGAAAGAATTGAGAAGATACACCAACAACAACCCAATCCTTGCCCATGAGTAATAGCTCTGCAAACTTAGGCGTGTGGTTAATTGCAACAGTTTGTACGTTGACAGGTATTGCAAGTATATTCTATGGATATATCGCTATTTATTCTTTAAGTGGGTTTAGTTCTATTTTTATTGGTGTGGTAATCGTTGTCATTGCAGTCGGTTTAATTAAAAAACATTCAGTAGCACGTGTTGGTGCAATTCTTGTTTTGATAA
>JBCCEI010000071.1:0-10119 GCA_039030355.1 Pseudomonadota bacterium
ACATGTTGGATCATGATGATGATGGTGAAATTTTATTGAACGTCGGTGACGAAGTACGTAATGGCTTAATCAAACTCATGGATAGCGATGCACTTGTCTCTGCGACTGAAGGGCTAGAAATCGACGACTTGGCAGATTTATTAGCGGACCTTCCCGATACGGTTACAGAAAAAGCTCTTTCAAGCATGGACTATCAAGACCGTCAACGCTTAGAGGCGGTGCTCTCTTATGATGAAGATACTGCTGGTGGACTCATGAACACAGACACTGTCACCGTGCGTCGTGACGTAACATTAGATGTGGTCTTACGTTACCTTCGTACCCGTGGCGAACTACCGATAGCAACGGATTCATTATTTGTAGTTGATCGTTATGACCATTATCTAGGCATGTTGCCATTATCAAAAGTGCTTTCTAGTAAACCAACTGAATTAGTGCGTGATATATTTGATGAAAATATTGAAGCGTTTGATGCCAATACTGAAGATAATATCGTCGCAAAAACGTTTGAAGATTTAGATCTCTTTTCCGCAGCAGTTGTTGATGAAAATAATAAATTACTTGGTCGCATCACAGTTGACGATGTAGTTGATGTCATTCGTGAAGAAGCCGAGCATTCAGTATTTAGACAAGCCGGTTTGTCTGAAGAAGAAGATTTATTTGCTCCTGTATTTGCCTCAACCCGTAGACGATCGATCTGGCTTGGAGTTAATTTAGCCACCGCTTTTCTCGCAGCATGGGTAATCAGCCTATTTCAACCCGCGCTTGAAAAAATAATCGTGTTGGCTATTTTGATTCCGGTGGTTGCAAGCATGGGTGGGATTGCTGGTAGTCAAACTTTAACGCTTGTAATTCGTGGCATTGCCACGGGTCAAATTAGTCGCAGCAACTCGCAACTACTCTTATTCAAAGAACTTATGGTTGGTTTTTTAAATGGCATGGTCTGGGCAATCATTGTTGCTATCGTAGTTGCACTTTGGTTTAAAGATTTAAAAATGGCTGGTATCATTGCTGCAGCAATGGCTGCAAACTTAATTTGTGCTGCATTAGCAGGCGTTGCTATTCCAATTATTCTTCGTAAATTAAGAATTGACCCCGCACTTGCAGGTGGTGTTGTACTCACCACAATCACAGATGTCATTGGAATATTTGCATTCCTAGGTTTAGCAACCTGGCTGCTTTTATGAGCGACTAAAATGATAAGTAGGTTGGAAATTTCAAATAAAATTATGAAAATGACCGCTTACGACCCAAAGCAGACATTTCAAATATTTAGGTAAAAACTTTGAGGATAAGGCTATTAATTAATATTGTTTTATTTGTAGTTCTTGCAGCCATTCCTCTAGTTGCAGAAATTATTACGGCTACACCTGAACATGTGCCAGGTACAGGTTTTAGTATTTTGCTATATCAACCATTTGGTTTTGCGTATGTGATACTCACTAGCTTTACATTTTTAGCCCTAAATATTTACTTTTCGTCTAAGCAACAACAGTCATTTATATTAGGATTTGCGATTGGTATTGCAGTTTCAATAGCTTGGTTTGCAATCACTTTTTTATCTGTTGGGCAACTACATTTAAGTTTGGGCGGCAAACTTTAAATGTCCGCTATTGGCCGAAAGCGGCCATTTAAGAGAAAAGGTGAGTTTGAAATTATTGCTGGAAGAAAATTAATGATGGGGAAGGATTTTGACAACTAGAAGAAAGCCGATTATTGCAATCTTATTTTCTGTAATTACTCTCGGTGTTGGACATATGTACTCGGGATATTTAAAAAAAGGCTTAATTCTAGTCATTGGAATGTATATTGTGATTTTGTTGGGCGGGCTTACCAACATTTATCCTACATTCTATGGCTATCTTTTACTCGCACTCTTAATTGTTAGTTTTTATATATACATCATTATAGATGCGGCAACGTTAGCAAATAAGAATAATCCATATGAATTAAAAGTGTATAACAAATGGTATTTTTATGTGCTGGCTATTGTTTCAATTAGTCTGCTCTCTAATTATCTGTTTTCAAATAGAGCTAGTTTTCTTGGTTATGACACATATCGCGTACCATCATTAGCGATGGAACCTACAATTAAAGTAGGAGACTTTTTTGTTACTAATGCAAGACATGAGAGTTTGAATATAGGCGACGTAATTGTCTTTAGGTACCCTCTTAATCGTGAGGATATTTACATAAAAAGAATTGTTGGCTTAGGTGGTGACACCATTGAAATTAAGAAAGGCAAAATATTTATAAATAATAATGAAATTAGTTTGGTAGATTATGATGATGAAACAAAATCTACACATGCTTCTATTACGATGACTAAAACGAATATTCCAGCAGGACATGTGTTTACTTTAGGTGATAATAGGACTAGAAGTGCAGATAGTAGACATTGGGGATTTGTGCCTGAAAATGATGTTCTAGGCGTAGCAACATATATCTGGTATTCAAAAGAATTCAAAAGAATAGGTATGAAAATAAAATGACCGCTAACGACCCAAAGCGGACATTAAACTAATCACTAAAAATAAATAATTACTATGAAAGCTATTGAAATTAGAGTTAATGGAGAATTAAAAGCAACTTGCTGTGATAAAGACGTTACAAAAATCTTGGCGTCAGTAAGTGTAGAAATTGATAATAGTAACAATGAGTATGAAATTGAATGTTTTGGGATTAAACCACTTTCAGATAGTAAAAAAGAAGTATTAAGATGGGTAGGTGCTTTAGTCAATGAAGATGATGAGATTTCTTTCAAGTTTGTTGATTCTGAAAAATCTTATGAACCTATTGATAGACAAGAAATCGATAGACGTGGGTAAGTAAGATGTCCGCTATTGGCCGAAAGCAGACATGAGAAACATCTCCAAACTTTAATCAGATGCAACATCCATGTTGCAACTCATCTGCGTGCATCCATGCACTTACTAATTAACCGAAAGCAGATGTTTTGAAATTGAAGATTTTTACTAAGTTGGCATCACCCAAGACGCGAATAATTTTCGCACATCCTTAAACTTATGCTTTGGGCAGCGTGACGCCTCGCTGGCCCTGATATTTACCGCCACGATCTTTGTAGGATGTTTCGCAAATTTCATCCGATTCAAAGAACAGCATTTGCGCAACACCCTCGTTGGCATAAATTTTTGCAGGCAATGGGGTGGTGTTAGAAAATTCTAACGTGACGTGCCCTTCCCACTCTGGCTCAAGTGGTGTCACGTTAACAATTATTCCGCAACGCGCGTAAGTCGATTTCCCTAAGCAGATTGTTAGCACAGAGCGTGGAATACGAAAGTATTCTACTGTGCTTGCCAGTGCGAAAGAGTTCGGTGGAATGACACATTCACTCCCTTGCAAATCGACAAAACTATTTTCATCAAAACCCTTAGGGTCAACAATGGCAGAATTGATATTTGTAAATATTTTAAACTGCTCCGCACAACGAACATCATAACCATAGCTGGATGTACCGTAGGAGATCATGCGACCATGACCATTCTCGCGCACTTGTCCTGATTCAAATGGTTCGATCATGCCGTGCTTTTCGGCCATCTCGCGAATCCATCGGTCTGATTTAATTGCCATCGTTATAAAATTTAATTTGAACTGCCAATATATGGAAGTTTTATCTCATCCGTTTTATCAAAAGGAATATTAAATAAACGTGTGTGTATGCTGCCAGAAAAATTATAGTTTGCCACACCAGTTTCAAATACCTTAGGTAGAACTTCTATTAGTGATGCATATGAAATTCGAACTGGCACTTCAATTTTTCCACTGCCTAGCGCAGGAACTGACATATTACTGCTACTTTCTCCGCTAAGAATATCCGTACCAGATAAACTCATTGTGTAATCCAAGCCTCTTGCGTTTAAAGCAAAGTTATTTGGGTTCTCAACATTAAGTGTTAGTAAAGCTGTAATTCCTGAAAGACTGGCATCTTCAATATCAATCGCATCAACAAATACTCTTGGTTGAATTGGATTTAGTCGCTCATCAAGTGAAGCACAACCTTGTGCCAAAAGAACGATAAAACCAATCGTCCAGACAAATTTAATTTTTATTTTCATGCCTTATTTGTATTTATACACAATCTATAGACGATCGTTTTAAAAATAAGTGCGCTCTTGAAATGTAACTTTATGTGTTTTGTATGACGATCTTTGGAAACTTGGCACTATAATCTTTCGCTTTTGATGCAAGTTTCGCGGCAGCTTTACGTGCAATTTCTTGATATATTTCTGCTATTCGACTATCTGGCATCGCCACTACACTTGGGTTTCCACCATCCACCTGCTCACGAATACGAATATCAAGCGGCAATGCACCCAACATCTCAACACCTGATTCATCTGCCATCGCTTTACCGCCCCCTTCACCAAAAATATGTTCTTCGTGGCCACATTTGCTGCAAATATGAATGCTCATATTCTCAACCACACCCAATACCGGAACTTCTACTTTTTCAAACATCTTGAGACCCTTACGGGCATCTAACAATGCAATGTCTTGCGGTGTAGTAACAATCACTGCACCACTAACTGGTATTTTTTGCGCTAATGTAAGTTGCACGTCACCTGTGCCTGGAGGCAAGTCTACAACCAAATAATCTAAACCACGCCATTGGGTATCATTGAGCAATTGCTCTAACGCTTGTGTGACCATCGGCCCACGCCAAATCATGGGGGTTTCCTCATCGATCAGAAAACCGATCGACATGGCTTGTAGCCCATGCGCTTCCATAGGCTCTAAACTTTTTCCATCTGTGGATTTCGGCTGGCCACTCACACCCAGCATACGCGGCTGACTTGGGCCATAGATATCGGCATCTAATACCCCAACTTTTGCACCTTCACTAGATAATGCTAAAGCAAGATTAATTGCAGTGGTTGATTTTCCGACACCTCCCTTACCAGAAGCGACTGCAATAACATTTTTTATATTCTCTAATGGCTTAAGGCTTTTTTGTACTGAATGAGCTTCAATCTCCCAACCCACATCAATATTTGTACTTGTCGCACCTGCTTTTTTAAGCGCTTCTTCAATTTCTTCTTTAAAATTGGCAACAACACTTTTCGCTGGGTAGCCTAACTTCACCTCAACCGTTACTTCTCCTGACGTTACCTCGATATTTTTAACAGCGTTCGACGCCATCAGATTCTTATCAACATTGAAATCTTGAATATCTTTAAGTACAGCTTCTACTTGCTCTTTGGTAAGCTCGGCCATGCAAAATTCTCCTGAAATTATGGGGCAATACTGGGGTTATTTATGACCCTCTCAGTACTATATCACGCCAGAATTCGCAGCAAAGATCTCTATTTGAATAGCTCAATAGCATGAATTTGCTAAGCAAAATAGCGGTTCGTTGATGTAACTGATATGGTATCCAGCGCCTTTAGAAATGGCGCAAAAAACGAAGCCGATAAACATTAATTACATCAACAACTGTGAGCAAAACCATTCTTGTAACCAGCGCCTTGCCCTATGCAAATGGCCCTATTCATATTGGCCATCTAGTCGAATACATCCAAACTGACATTTGGGTACGTTTTCAAAAAATGTGTGGCAATGACTGTGTTTATATTTGCGCCGATGATGCACATGGCACACCGATCATGTTGCGGGCGCAACAAGAAGGCATTACACCAGAAGAATTAATTGACAAAGTAAAACTAGAACACGAAAAAGATTTTTCTGATTTTCTTATTGAGTTCGATAATTATCACTCCACGCACTCAGAAGAAAATAAAAAACACGCAACTAAGATTTATCAGCAACTAAAAGCGAATGGTCATATCACCACAAAAACTGTAACAGATTTATTTGATCCACAAGAAAATGTTTTTTTGCCTGACCGTTTTGTAAAAGGTGAATGCCCTAAATGTAATGCTAAAGACCAATACGGTGATAACTGCGAAGTGTGCGGAGCAACGTATACACCTGCTGATTTAATCAACCCATACTCTTCGGTGAGTGGCGCAACACCCATACAAAAAGAAAACCTGCATTACTTCTTTAAATTGAATGATTTCAAAGACATGCTACAGGCATGGATCGATCAGGAAAATCTACAACCTGAAATTACTAACAAATTAAGAGAGTGGTTTGACTCTGGTCTACAAGATTGGGATATCTCACGTGACGCGCCATATTTTGGATTTGAAATTCCCGATGCACCTGGAAAATATTTTTATGTGTGGCTTGATGCGCCAATCGGCTATATGGCCAGCTTGCAACAATACTGTGACCGTACTGGAAAGGATTTCAATACTTATTGGAACACTGATAGCGAAGCTGATGTGGTACATTTTATCGGCAAAGACATTGCATACTTTCACATGTTATTTTGGCCTGCAATGTTACATGGTGCAGGGTATCGCATCCCGACTGCAGTGTATTGCCATGGCTTTCTTACCGTCGATGGTAAAAAAATGTCCAAGTCACGCGGCACCTTTATTAAAGCACGCACTTATCTAGAAAATCTAAACCCAGAATATTTACGTTATTACTTCGCGGCAAAATTAGGCCCCGGCGTGAACGATATAGATTTGAATCTAGAAGACTTTCAACAACGTGTGAATAGCGATGTTGTCGGCAAATTGGTCAACATCGCTAGCCGTTGTGCAGGATTTATCACCAAGAAATTTGACGCTAAATTAACTGCAAGCTTCAACGAAGAATGTGCCCATGCATTTGAACTTGCAGTTGAAAAAAATAATCAGATAAAAAGTTATTATGAAGCACGAAAATACTCAGAATCAATGCGCGTCATCATGGCGGTCGCCGATATTGCGAATCAGATCATTGATGCACATAAACCTTGGGAGCGCATTAAAGATGATGCGAATAAAACTGAAGTCCATCAAGTATGCAGCTTTGGTATCAATATGTATTGCTTATGTGCTGGCTTTCTAAAACCAGTATTACCAGAACTGGCAGCAAAATCTGAGGCTTTTCTTAACACCGAATTTAGCTGGAACAATCTTTTCAATGGCAATCCACTAGCCGAAGGCCATGAAATCAATAAATTCAAACCATTAATTACCCGAATTGACAAAGAGTTAGTTGAAAAAATGATAAAAGATTCCAAACAAGATGCCTTGCCAACAGCCTCAGACCCTATTAGTGATGAAATCAGTTTTGATGATTTTGCAAAACTGGATTTTAGAGTCGCAAAAATTATAAAAGCACAGCATGTTGAAGGTGCAGACAAACTTTTACATTTAACATTAGATTTAGGTGAACCAACAGGCAATATTAAAAAAAATGTATTTGCTGGCATTAAGTCTGCATATACACCAGAAGAAGTTGAAGGCAAGTTAACTGTTGTTGTTGCAAATTTAGCACCACGCAAAATGAAATTTGGTTTATCTGAAGGAATGGTGCTAGCAGCAGGGCCTGGCGGGAAAGATATTTATCTTCTGAATCCTGATGATGGAGCCAAGCCTGGGATGCGTGTGAAGTAGGCGGTGAACGAAGTCAACGAAATTATTCCCACTGGAAAATACCTCGCTCGCATTATTGAAGATGAATGCATAGGCTGCACACTATGTATCAAAGCCTGCCCTTTTGACGCCATTATTGGTGCAGCTAAATTTATGCACACTGTAATCAAACAAAATTGCACTGGCTGCAAACTTTGCCTTCCTCCTTGCCCTGTAGACTGTATCGCACTCGATGAAAATATTGATTTTGAGATAGCATCAAAAAACCTTTCAAAACAACAGATAAGTGAATTGAAAAAAAACTTTGCACTTTTTTCGCGTGAAAATAAGCAACGTCGCGAGACCAGAAAACAAAATGCTCTTATAGAAAAACAAGCTGCATTTGAGCGTAAAAAACAAGCCTTGCTTAAAGATAAATCATGAATAAGACAAAACGCACAGAGATTTTCCGTCGTTTAAAAAAAGCCAATCCTGCACCTAAAACAGAACTTATTCATAAATCAACATTTGAATTATTAATATCAGTTATTCTTTCTGCACAAGCAACAGATGTCAGTGTAAACAAAGCTACGAAAGAACTATACAAAGTTGCCGATACCCCACAAAAAATTTTAGCATTAGGCGAAAGCGGTTTAAAAAAATATATCAAATCAATCGGGCTTTATAACAGTAAAGCAAAAAATATTATCAAGACCTGTAAAATATTAATTGACCAATATGCTTGTCAAATTCCAGATGATCGTGAAACCTTACAAAAATTACCGGGTGTAGGTCGAAAAACCGCAAATGTGGTATTGAATAATGCTTTTGGCCAACCAACCATCGCAGTGGATACACATATATTTAGAGTTTCCAATCGAACCGGTATTGCGCTGGGCAAAGATGTGCTCAAGGTCGAGCTAGGGTTGGAAAAATTCATACCAGATGAATTTAAGTTGCATGCTCATCATTGGTTGATCTTACATGGACGTTATACCTGCGTTGCCCGCACGCCTAAATGCCCCGAATGCTCTATAATTGATCTATGTGAATACCGTAAGAAAACCAAGCCAAAATAGGTTTAGGGAACTATTACATACTCCCATAAGTCTCATAAACTAATAATGTACCAATTATCCTGAAAACGAATTTTACTGGAGTTATTCAATGCTAAATAAAACCAAACTTCTTACTTACACCTTATCTATCGCTTTCATCCTTGCGATTGTTGGAATGACTACCCTACATGCTGGACATCATGGCGGAAAAAATAAAATGAAAATGATGGATACCGATGGGGATGGCGCTGTGAGCAAAGAAGAATTTATGAGTCATAAAGAACAGCGCTTTATGAAAAAAGATGAGAACGGTGATGGTGTTTTAACAGAAGATGAAATGAAAAAAAACTGTAAGCATAAAAACAAAGGGAAATCAGAAAAAGAATAATTCAAGTTTATAATAAAACGGCAAACTTTCTGTTTGCCGTTTCACTGTGAATAATTAGGTTGGTACATATAATCCTCTAGTTGCTTTCTGAGGTTTAGTGGTTCTTTAATCGACGCTAAGTTGCTTTCAATGGCTTCTTTAGCAACCGCTTCAGCTATTAACAATGAAACCTCTCGAATATTATCTAGCGGAGGGTAAATTGACCCTACTAACATATCTTCTTCGCACACCATGTTTGCTAGCGTTTTCGATGCGACTAAAAACATATCTTCGGTAATTCTTGACGCTTCACTCAAGACTGCACCTAAACCAATCCCTGGAAATATATAAGCGTTATTTCCTTGTCCAGGCTTAAATTTTTTATTATTGATACTCACCTCAGCAAATGGACTCCCACTTGAAAAAATAGCTCGACCTTGGCTCCAACGATAGGCTTGTTCTGCAGTGCACTCTGCACGCGAGGTTGGATTAGAAAGCGCAAACAACGTGGGGCGTTCATTAATTTCGGCCATGAGCTTTACAGCCTCTTGCGTAAACGTACCTGGAGAGCCTGTCGCACCTATTAAAATGTGCGGCTTAATTGATCGAATCGCTTCAATAAAATTACTTGCTGGATGTTGATGAGCATAAGGTAAATTATGCGGCAGCAAATCATCTCGTTCTTGGGTAACTAAACCATTTATATCAACAAACCATAATTTTTCTTGTGCCTGCTGTTTCGTAAATCCCTCTTTTTCAAAAGCATAACTTATTAAATCAGCAATGCCTGTAGCAGCGGAACCTGCACCGAGAAACATGATTCTCAAATCTTTGAAATCTATACCTGAAATTCGTGCAGAGGCATAAACACCTGCTAATGCGACACCTGCTGTACCTTGTATATCATCGTTAAAGCACAAGACTTGATTTCGATACTTATTTAGTAACCGATACGCATTTGGAGTAAGGAAGTCTTCAAATTGTATTAGGGCTTTTGGATACGCAACTTGAACAGATTGAATAAACTCATTTATTAGATCATCATATTTTTGTCCCTGGATCCTTTTATGCCGCAAACCTAAATACAATGGATCATCTTATAACTTTTGGTTATTCGTACACAAGTCAATCATGAATGGTAAACATTGCTTTGGATGAATCACTGCACATGCTACATATAGGGCGAGCTTGCCAATTGGAATTCCCATGCCATTTGCCCCCAAATCACCCAGACCCAATATCCTCTCACCATCAGTGACTA
>JBCCEI010000072.1:0-9791 GCA_039030355.1 Pseudomonadota bacterium
TCACAAGGTTGTGCAATATCAGCGGTTTACGCGGCCCGCCACCCTGAGCGTGTAAGCCATTTATTATTGTATGGTGGGTTCGCTGCGGGTTGGAATAAGCGCAAAAATGAATATAAAGACCGTGGCGAGGCATTTCTAACGCTCATTCAACAAGGATGGGGGCAAGACAATCCAATATTTCGTCAGATGTTTACTTCATTATTTTTGCCTGATGGAGCACATGAGCAAGTCAATTGGTTTAATGACTTGCAAAAGAAGAGCGCTACTCCCGAAAATGCAATGCGATTCTATCAAGCATTAGGTGATATCAATGTAACGAAAGAGCTTGCTAACATTACTGTGCCAACACTTGTGATGCATTGTAAAGATGATGCCATGGTGCCCTTCATTGCTGGGCAGGATTTTGCAAAGCGAATTCCTAATGCAAAATTTGTATCACTTGAAGGTCGAAATCATTTAATGCTTAAGCAAGAACCCGCATGGGAACAATTCAAAAAAGAATTTAGAGCTTTTATAAATGAGTAACTATTTTCTTGCTTGCATGAATTTTAACTCTAAATTTTGAAACCAAACCTCATATTACTTCCCGGCTTTGATGGTTCAGGTCGATTGTTTTCTCCTCTTCGTAAAGCATTGGCAGATTCTGTAGATACAATTGTTCTTTCGTACCCTACCGATAAAGTGATGACCTACTATGACTTATGTCATTTCTTGAAAGACGAGCTACCAGATACGCCATATGTCTTACTAGGCGAGTCTTTTGGTGGCCCGCTGGCGTTGATGCTTTCCCGATATGCCGATGAAAACCTGAAAGGCATTATATTATGTGTATCTTTTATTAAGAATCCACAAGTCTTGGCCGAAAAACTCATTCGTCCTTTCTTAAAACCAAAGCATTTGCAAAAGAAAACACCAGCTTGGCATATTAAAACGATGTTAACTAACGGTGTTTCAGACTCAAAATTAATTAATAATATTCAAAAGGCCACTGCTGAGCTATCTCGTGAGGTTTATTTTTATCGCCTACGGGAAATAGCAGATGTTGATGTAACAAGCATTTTGGAAAACTGTGGGCAACCAGTACTTTACATGCGAGCTACACATGATCGCATGGTTTATGAAAGTTCGATGAAACTTGTTGAACGTCATGCCAAGAATCTTATGGTGGAAAAATTCGAAGCACCACACATGCTACTACAAACTCAACCTAAGCTAGCCGCTGAGAGTATTCAGAGGTTTATAAATCAAGTTGTCTAAAATAAATATAGCCATTTCATATTGCGACCATTGGTCTAATTTATTTGGCTTTAATAATAAATTCTCTTGACTCAATGTCATCTAAATGTAGAATGCCCGCCATGATTATTTCAACTACAAAACTACGTATGAATTGGCACCTGGTTGTGGGACCAGACCAATACTTGCCTGTGTGTTTATGTTGAACTAGATCAAAGAATTAGTAACGAAAGGCCGCAGGTAACACTCGCGGCCTTTTTTTTTGTCTTATGAAAAGTGAACGTATGTTAAAAGCAACTTATCTCGCTGTCATTGTAATTTGGAGTACTACACCTCTTGCGGTGCAGTGGAGTATTCAATCTGGAATGTTATTTGGACTAATGTCTCGCATGAGCATTGGCTTGTTTGTGTTGGTCATGCTTTTTGTGGTCACTAAACAAAAACTTAGCTTACACAAAGATGCGTTTATTGCTTATTTAACTGTTGGATTGGGCATTTATTTTGCGATGTCCTTTGTTTATTGGAGCGCGCAATACATTCCTTCGGGTTGGATTTCGGTCATTTTTGGTTTGTCTCCCATCATGACTGGGATCTTGTCTATATTTGTATTAGGTGAAAATCATTTCACTATCAGTAAGACCATTGGCATGGTGCTTGGTGTTGCTGGGTTGATCGTTATATTTCATACCAGTGCTGCAATCGATATGAGTGTTGTGCATGGCGTGCTTGCAATGGTGATGAGTACTTTTGCGCATGCTATGAGTGCAGTATTAGTGAAGCGAATCAACGCACCAGTATCAGGTACAGAGTCTACTTTAGGTGGCTTACTCATTGCCGTGCCACTCATTTTGGTGACGTTTTTGTTATCAGGTGAAAAAGTGGGTGAATTTACCGCTCAATCCGTTGTTTCAATGCTTTATTTAGGGGCTATCGCTACAGCAGCTGGTTTTTCTATGTATTACTACATTCTAAATAAATTGAATGCAATAAAAGTATCGTTAATAACTTTAGTTTCGCCTGTATGTGCATTGTTATTGGGTTCCTTATTGAATGATGAGTCAATTACCATCTCGGTCTTAATTGGCGGTGGATTAATTTTGTCTGGATTAGCGTTGTTTGAGTTTTTGGGTAAAGAAGCGCCCTCAAAAATAAATTCAGCAAATAAGCTTTGTTCTGTAAGTGGCAAATCGTCATGAATAACGTAGAGCAGATGAATTGGTGGGCGATTATTAAATCTTCTTTACAAGGAGATGAGTACGACTACACGCGCATACCACTGAACAAAGCGGTGGTGCTATTGGCGATTCCAATGATGTTGGAAACCTCCATTGAAGCGCTATTTGCCATAACAGACATCTTTTTTGTTGCAAAGCTGGGCACGGATGCGGTTGCAACTGTAGGTATAACCGAAGCGGTAATCACATTGCTGTATGCCATTGGTATTGGTTTGAGTATTTCAGTTACGGCATTGGTTGCGAGAAGAATTGGTGAAAAAGAAATTCTGCGTGCGAAAGTGTTGGCTGGGCAATCGATCTTGCTTGGTATTGTGCTATCAATTGTGATTGGCATTTGTGGAGCAATATTCGCAAAAGATATTTTATCGTTTGTAGGGGCTTCGCAAACCATTGTTAATGAACATTATGGTTATACAGCCATCATGCTCGGTGGATCAGCAACCATTCTTTTGTTTTTTATATTAAATGGGATTTGTAGAGGGGCAGGCAATCCTGTTATTGCAATGAAAGCAATCTGGCTCGCAAGTATTATCAATATTCTATTAGACCCATGCTTAATATTTGGGTTAGGGCCTTTCCCAAAATTAGGTGTTGAGGGTGCGGCCATTGCGACAACATTCGGTCGCGGTGTTGGAATTATATATGTTGCTTATAGTTTGTTTAATCATTCTTCGAGAATTCAATTAGCGTTTAAAGACCTCATCCTCGTGGTTGATGAGTTACTCTTATTAGTAAAAGTCTCGATGGGTGGGATTTTACAATTCTTTGTTGCAACATCGAGCTGGATTTTCTTAATGAAAATTATTGCTGAATTTGGCAGTACTGCACTTGCTGGTTACACAATCGCAATCCGTGTGATTGATTTCATCATCATGCCTGTATGGGGTTTGAGTAATTCGGTATCCACCTTAGTTGGTCAGAATTTAGGTGCAAATAACCCTCAGCGTGCAAAGCAAGCGGTGTATCAAGTGACGAGATACAATGTTGGTTTGATGATACTTATTTCATTTATATTTATTGTGTTTCCTGATTTTATCATTGGATTATTTACGCAAGAGACGGATGTGGTTGAAATTGGAGCCAAATGTTTGCGTATTTTAAGTTATGGCTTTGGCTTATATGGATTAGGATTAGCGATGATTCAAGCCTTTAACGGTGCAGGTGACACCTATACGCCAACATGGATTAATGTCTTTTGTTTTTGGATATTTCAGATACCCTTTGCGTATTGGTTTGCCTTGAAGTTTCTTGATCATCCAGATGGTGTTTTCTGGGCCATTTGTATAGCAGAAAGTAAAATGGCAGTGATTGCGCTGATTATTTTCCGTCAAAATAAATGGGCAGCCACCAATGTATAGTTTTTATAAAATGATAACTGTAGTTAAGTCGTAAAAAATTTAATAGGCCCTCATTGTTAAATCAAAAAAGAATAATATTAATTATTGGCCTCGTCCTTGCCGGTGAAGCAATTTTTGCCTTGCCTTTTCATCTTGCGCGCTTCTTCAGGCCAATTATTTTGGAAAACTTTAATCTCACGGCAACGGAGCTGGGTGCAGCACAAGGGATTTATGGCATCGTAGCAATGCTTTGTTATTTCCCTGGGGGATTGATTTCAGATCGCTATCCTGCTCACAAATTAATTGCATTGTCTTTATGGATGACCGCGTTAGGTGGCTTTTATATGGCAACACTGCCGAGTTATTCAGAATTAGTTTGGCTCTATGGGTTTTTTGGTTTCACCACAATCATTTTATTTTGGGGTGCGTTAATAAAAGCCACACGAGAGTGGGGCGGTTTGCAAGAACAAGGGTTGGCATTTGGTGTTCTTGAGGGTGGGCGGGGATTACTAGCAGTAACATTAGCTTCGATTGCTGTGTTAGTTTTTCAGTTTTCTTTTCCCTTAGGTTATGAGTCAGCTTCTTCCATAGAAAAAGCAATTATTTTCCGCAACGTAATTATTGGCTATACCCTGGTCACTGCAGTGATTGGTGTTTACATTTGGTTTGCATTTAATTCGTCTTCTAGTCGTTCATCTAGCAATAGCCAAAAAGAAAATATCGTGAAGCGGTGGAAAGATGTATTTATGCATATAAAAGATGTGTGCGCTTTCCCAAGCGTATGGCTTCAGGCATTAATTGTTTTGTGTGCCTATGTTGGTTACAAGGGGTTTGATAACTACACGCTCTTTGCTGTTGATGTGTATGGGTATGATGAAATTGAAGCAGCAGCACTGGTAACTTTGGGTTCGTGGATTCGTCCGATTGCAGCCATTATATTTGGTTTGTTAGCTGATCGATTTAACGTCGTGAAGATGCTTTCGATAAGTTTCTTGATGCTACTTGCATCAGATCTTTATTTTGCTTTTGGCACGCCTTTATTAAACCTTTCGTGGATTTTTATAGGCAATGTTTTAATTACATGCATTGCCATATTTGGATTGCGTGGCTTATATTTTGCAGTCTATGAAGAAATTAAAGTACCGGTTGCGATGACAGGGAGTGCTGTTGGGCTGGTTTCAGTGATTGGCTTCGCGCCAGATATATTTGTGCTATATATTGCAGGTGTGCTAATGGATAATTCGCCCGGATTGCACGGACATCAACACTTTTTCATATTTCTTTCTTTATTTGCAGCGCTTGGTCTCGTTGCAAGTTTTATATTATCTCGTTCTATTAACCATAAAGAAAATAGAGCGACATAATTATCATCATTACGAATAACAAAATTCCTGCAATACTTAGTTCTTTTTGTATTTCAAAATATTTTCGATGATGTTCGTTATTTTCGGTGAGTTTATTCATTATTTTTAGCACTATTTAGTTGTCCCAGTATTATTTTCCTCTTTTAATTGTGGTTTGCAATAACTTAGAATTTTGAATTTAAATTCATTACGGAACAATTAATAACTCACTGATAGCTGCCGCAAATTATCTAGTAATTTGGATACCTTAGATAAATTTCTTAAATGACATTTACACTGATTGAACTTATAGTCTTGAAACAGAGACAATTAGTACATTTAATAAGCGAAATTTTAAATACCTACAAATATTTTATGCCATAAATATTTAAAAGTTATGTGATATAAATTTAACAAGTTGCTATAGTTTGTTTTAGTAAACAACTCAATTATATAGAGATTCATTGGAGAGAAGATTATGCTAAAGAAAATACTACTCTTGTTAATCATTTTAATAACCGGGTTTGGAGTGGTTGTTGCCATGCAGCCAGATGAATTTGAAGTAGAGCGAACCGCAATGATCGACGCACCTGCATCCACTGTATTTGAGCATGTGAATAATCTTAGAAAATGGAATGAGTGGTCACCGTGGGCAAAACTTGATCCAAATGCTAAAAATTCTTACGCCGGGCCAGAGTCAGGCGTTAGTGCCTCAATGAGTTGGTCAGGGAATAATGAAGTTGGTGTGGGGAATATGGAAATCACTGAAAGCCAACCAGGTGAGTATGTAAAGTATAAACTCGATTTTTTAGAACCAATGGAAGGGAAAAGCACTGCTGAAATGTCGCTCGTTCCTGAAGGCAGCAAAACGAAAGTTACCTGGAGTATGAATGGAAAGCATAACTTTATTCAAAAAGCGATGTGTCTTGTGTTTAATGGGCAAGAGATGGTGGGCCAACAGTTCGAACAAGGATTGTCTAATCTAAATACCGTTGCGAGTAAGGAATGAACCTATTTGCTGAGGTAATTTTGTTATTAGATGCGTAAGTTATTGAAAAATTAAAAATACCGATGATTGGTTACGAAATCCTCTAGTTTCTTCACATTAATGTAATATTAAATTTGCAAAAATAAACGTCTCTGTTAACAGGGATGTTTATTATATGAAGCACAATCGGATGCCCGCTGGCAACGAAAAATTTATAAAAAGTTTGCTGAAACGCTATCGCATTACTGCGATAGATAAACGAAGCTGTAAATTAATCAGTCGGCGCACAAACATGACCTGGAAAATTGAAATTCTTCCTCCAGTTACGCTAAAGGCTTAATAGCATAGTCTTAAAATTTTGCTCACAGTCGCGGTACTTTCTGCGTATTCTTAATCTATATCTAGTCCTTCCTTTTACGTAGAATTAGTATCTTTATCTTAGTGATATTCGAAGAGATAGATGAAGTTCAAGCTAATCTTGTTTTTTGGTCTTTTGTTGACAGTTATAAGCTCGTGCAGCACAACAGCTCTCGTCAACCTAATCAGTCCTAGTGATCATTTCAACAAAATCAGCAACGTTTCTTATGGTTCTATGAATAGGCAAAAACTTGACATTTATGTGCCAATGGAAGGAATCAGGAACAATATTTTAATTATATTTTTCTATGGAGGCTCATGGGACTCGGGCAATAAAGAAAAATATAAATTTGTTGCTTCTTCGTTAACAGAACAAGGGTATACGGTCGCAATTCCTGATTATCGTATATACCCAGAAGTCATTTTCCCGGACTTTATGCAAGATGCAGCTTTATCGATCGCGTGGTTACAAAAAGATGGTAAAAACCTTCAGCATGTCGAGCATACTTTTTTGGCAGGCCATTCTGCCGGTGCGCAAATTGCAGGATTGCTAGCAACAGATGATCAGTACCTGGAAAATGCAAATGCAGATATACAAGCATTGGATGGATTCATTGGTTTAGCCGGGCCATATAATTTTTTACCCCTTAGCTCTAAGCGGTTGAAAGAAATATTCCCAGAAAATGATCGAGATAACAGTCAGCCAATCAATTTTGTGGATGGCGACGAAATGCCATTTTTGTTGCTACATGGTTTAAAGGATAAAACAGTTTTACCTAGAAACACTGAAACCATTGCAGACAAAATTAACAGCATGCGTGGTAGAGTTACTGTTAAATACTACTCTGATGTCGGGCATGTGGAAATTATTAAGCCATTTGTGCGTGGCTTTGAAAACTCTGTGCCTACAATTCAAGACATTAATAAATTTATAAAAACTACAATTAAAAAGGAAAATTAATGAGCAACCAAGTTGAATATTTAAAATCAAATACATCCGCAACTAACTATGAGCCGTTTATGAGTGGTGATAAGCAAGCGGGTGAAGTACATTGGCTTGGCACAGAGAACTCAAGTGGGCAACCAACCTATACAGGTTTATGGAAGTGCGATCCCATGACATTTGAGTATGAGTTCCCAGGTGATGAATTCATTCACGTCTTAGAAGGTAAGCTTTTAATTGAATTTGCAGAAGGCGGTAGTACGACTTTACAATCAGGCGATATCGCTTCTTTTGATAAAGGAATTAAATCTACCTGGACCATTCAAAAACCCTTCAAAAAGGCTTTTGTAATTTCCAATTGCTAAATTTCAATTCGGCTGATGAGGTTGAAATTCAATGTTCAACTCATCACTATTGCAATTCTCTATTCCGCTTCATGCTAGTGCATACATTATTTCTTTAGTGCATAAATAAAGTATTTGAACGTACCTATATGTAAAGATACGTTCATTTCATTAGATATTTTAGTGCATAAAATTTGGCATGGTTCGTGCTCTTATGTAATTACGAAATATTTGTCGTTTTGTTGTATTCACAACAAAGCAATGAAAAGAATTATTACATTATGGAGTCCGAGCATGATCGAAACACTAATTGAAGTTGACTTTAATAAAACTCCCGAAGAACAGGCGGATGTACTGCACAACCGTTGGCATCCAGATATTCCTTTCTCTCGTGTAGTAAAGCCAGGTGCAGAATTCAGAGTAGAGTGTATCGATTGGACGGGTGGTCAAATTGAAAATGATAACAGTGCGAATGATGTTCGTGACGTAGATTTAACAAAAGTGCACTATTTAAGTGGACCTATTAAAGTTGAAGGTGCCAAACCTGGAGATTTATTAGTAGTCGATATTCTAGATGTTGGCGTGTTGCCTGAATCAGCTTGGGGATTTACTGGATTTTTCGCACGCGAAAACGGCGGTGGTTTTCTAACAGAGCATTACCCTGATGCGCGTAAGGCGTGCTGGGATTTTAGTGGTGTATGGGCATCCAGTCGACACATTCCACAAGTAAAGTTTCCCGGAACGATGCACCCAGGTTTGATTGGTTGTTTGCCTTCTGCAGAATTGCTTGCGGAATGGAATAAGCGTGAGACCGAGTTAGTGAATACAGACCCTGATCGCGTGCCGCCTTTGGCAGCATTGCCTTATGCAGATACGGCTGTAATGGGTTCACTGGAAGGTTCAGCAAGAGATAAGGCAGCAAGAGAAGCAGCGCGTACAGTCCCGCCACGTGAACATGGTGGAAACTGTGATATTAAAAACCTATCTCGTGGTTCAACTGTTTACTTTCCTGTTTATGTTGATGGTGCAGGTTTATCAATGGGTGATATTCACTTTTCACAAGGGGATGGCGAAATTACATTTTGTGGCGCGATTGAGATGGCGGGTTATCTAGATATTAAAGTCGATATTATCAAGGGTGGAATGGATAAATATTCTGTAGTTAATCCAATCTTTAAGCCAAGCAAAATTGATCCAGATTATTCAGACTACTTAATTTTTGAAGGAATTTCAGTTGATGAAGATGGTAAGCAATATTATTTAGATCCTCATGTGGCATATCGAAGAGCTTGTTTGAATGCCATTGAATACATGAAAAAGTTTGGCTTCACTGGAGCGCAAGGCTATGCGATTTTAGGAACGGCACCTGTGGAGGGTCATATTAGTGGAATTGTCGATATTCCTAATGCTTGCTCAACATTATGGCTGCCAACAGGAATTTTTGATTTTGATATTAATATTTCACCTGAAGGACCAAAAGAGTTTGTTACAGGCGATGAAGACTTGGCGTTTTGTTCGTAAGGAGTAGTAATGCCTATTTACTCATATAATTGTGAAACCCATGGCGAGTTCGTAGAACTTAGGTCAATTAGTGAAAGGGATGGGTTAGCGAATTGTCCTAATTGCAATGAGCTTGCCAAGCGAAGTATAACAGCGCCAAATTTAGGAATTATGAGTGCTGCGAACCGCACTGCATGGGCGCGAAATGAAAAAAGTATGCATGAGCCTAAACGTGTTTCACATCAGCATACGCATGCTTGTTCTCATTCGCAAAAATCAACAGCCTCGCAACCTGAATATAAATCTGCTAGCGCAGGCACACGACCTTGGATGTTAGGTCATTAGTTATAATGTATGCGTGGCTATAAAGAAGCGCATAACAATCACAATCGTATTCGCTATGGATGGCGAATTTCTCATTCAGGCCATCATATGGTTGATGGGTTTGCTCGCGAAATCATAATGGAAATCTTGACCATGAGAAAAAGTGGCTTTAGTTTTAAAAAAA
>JBCCEI010000073.1:0-9533 GCA_039030355.1 Pseudomonadota bacterium
TAATGAATGTTATAAAATTGACGGTATGAGTAATTACTAATCAATAGTCATGCTCAAATGCTTGGTCGCTGAATTGGCAAACCAAACAGAATAACAAACCGCCAAATACAAATAACGAATAGCAGGAGTGCTTAGTTAAAATGTCTTATTTGATTTCTAATTTCTTTTTTTCACTGATCGCATCTTTTTTATTTGGCATGTTCATCAGTTGGGCGATATGGGCCCGTCATAAAAATAATTATTTAGGACTAGTCTCAGAATGGCGGGATCGCTACACCAATCTTGATAAAGAATATAGCGCCATTGCACTTGAATATAATGACCTTGAAGCTGAATTAAAACAACATAATTCACGCACTACGTTTATTAATGATGAAAAAAATAAATTAACAGGAAAATTAACTGCTTCAAAAGCCTTATTGCATAAAGCAGATAAAGAAATTGATAACTTAAAAAAACAGCTTGGGCAAACTACAGCGCATTTACAAGTTACCAGTAAAGAATTAGAAGAAAGCAAACAAACATTAAGCTCTTTGAAAAATACACCAGATGAAACACAAGAACTTAAAACGCTTTTAGGTGAAGCCACAAAACGTTATAACCACAATGGTATTGAGCTAAAAAATAAGCAAGAACAATATGTCGCCCTAGAAAATAAATTTGACGAAACAGTTAAGCGTATGAATACGACAAATAAAGAACTAGAGCATTTACGTGCTGGTTTACTTAAGCGCGACAAGGAACTTGAAAATCAAATAGTCTTATTTTCAAACTTACAGAATCAATATGATGAAAAAAATAAATTAGTCACAGTTTTACAAAAAGAAATAAATTTACAAAAGCACAAAATCGAAGACGAGCAAAAAGAAGCTGAAATTTCTGCATTGCAAAGCGAGCTCTCGAACACGAATAAATTGATCCCTTCGCTCAATGAAAAAATTGAATCGTATAAAAATAGTTATTCTTCACTAGAAAACAATCTAAAAAAACGTGATGCAACTATAGTTGCCTTAGAAAATGAAATAACACGACTGTCTAAAGACATTCCTCCATTACGCGATAAAATCGATTCAAACGAAAATCGAATTGAGGCACTCAAACAAGAAAATCATACCTTACAGCAAAAAATCCCAGCTTTTCAAAGCACAATTAGTGCACGTGATGCACATATACGTGAGCTTGAAATTTTTATTCAAGATGCTCAAAAAGCTATTCTCAAACCTAGCAACGGGCACAGTGCGACAAATGGTAATGGTTCCAGCAATGGGTCAACAAATGGCAGCAGGAAATCAAATGGTCATACGCAAAATAGCAATGTTGTGCATATAAATGGACGCGCAAATGGCAACGGCAAATCCAATGGACATGCTGTTTCGAATACTAAAAGCAGCAAACCCAAAATGGTAACCAAAAATAATAGTGCAAACGGCACAACATCAACGAATTTGAATGGTAATAAACCTCGACTTAAGTCATATGGATTAAACAAACCAACACGCAAGCCAGATGATTTAAAACTCATTTCTGGAATTGGGATAGCGCTTGAAAAAACACTACATAAATGTGGTATCTATTTTTTCGAACAAATTGCAGGGTTTACACGCAAAGATGTTTCTACTGTAGATGACATGCTCAATTTTAAGGGTCGTATCGACAGAGATGAATGGATCAAACAAGCAAAGATTTTAATTCGTGGAGGAACTTATACACGCAAAAAGCCTGCACAGAAAAATAAGCCTAAAAAAAGACGCATCAAGCCACTTGGCATGAAACGACCTTCAGGTGAACTTGATGATTTGCAGCTCATTAATGGCGTAGGACCAAAATTGGAAAGAAAATTGCACCGTCTTGGTGTATATCATTATGAACAAATTGCAGAGTTTACTGCCGATGATATTGAATTATTGGATAGTAAACTCAAGACCTACCGTGGTCGTGTAAAACGCGACAAGTGGCCAATGCAAGCACGTCGTTTATTTAAAGAGTTCCATGTAAATACCTAGACGAATTAGCTTACTGCTAGTTGCTCTTGTTCTACTTGTGTTGCTAAATATTCGTCATATCTACCACGATACAAATGCATTTGTTGATCCTTGATTTCAACAATGCAATTTGCAAGTGACGAAACAAATTCACGGTCATGACTGACAAAAACAAGTGTGCCTTCGTAATGCTCTAACGCTAAATTGAGAGACTCAATACTTTCCATATCTAGATGGTTAGTTGGTTCATCCATTAACAAAACATTTGGTTCTGAGAGCATCAGTTTTCCAAATAATAAACGATTTTTTTCCCCACCCGAACAAACTTTAACTTGTTTTTTAAAGTCTTCTGTTGAGAACAATAGGCGGCCCAGAGTAGCACGGACCGCTTCATCATCATGTCTAGGCTTTCGCCATTGCTCCATCCAATCAAATAAATTTAGCTCCGCATCAAACTCAGTACTGGTGTCTTGCGGACAGTAACCCAAAACTGCATTGTCTGACCATTTTATCACACCGCCATTTGGCTCAAGCTCATTCATCAAGCAACGCAAAAATGTGCTTTTACCAACACCGTTTTCACCAATTACCGCTAACCGTGTTTTCGCTTCAATGATCATTTCACCATCATTAAACAGGGTTTCGCCATCAAAGCCATGGCTTAACTCTTCAACTGTAAGTGCATTACGGTTAATTTTTTTGTCCTGACTAAATCGAATAAAAGGACTGCGACGACTTGAAGGTTTAATGTCTTCAAGCTGAATCTTTTCAATTTGTTTGGCTCGTGATGTGGCTTGGCGTGCTTTTGAAGCATTAGCCGAAAAACGACTTACAAATTGTTGCAAATCAGCAATTTGCGCTTTCTTTTTTGCGTTTTCGGATTGCAGACGCTCACGAGCTTGTGTGGAAGCAATCATAAAATCATCATAGTTTCCCGGATAGATACGCAACTCTCCAAAATCCATATCTGCCATATGCGTACAGACCGCATTAAGAAAGTGTCTATCATGTGAAACGATTATCATGGTGCTTTTGCGCTCGGTTAAAATATTTTCCAACCATCGGATGGTATGAATATCCAAATTATTTGTAGGCTCATCTAATAACAAAATATCTGGATCAGAAAACAAAGCTTGCACTAATAACACACGTAGTTTCCAACCAGGCGCTACCTCACTCATTGGACCATTATGAAATTCCTCAGCAATACCAGCACTTAACAACAATTCTCCTGCACGGCTCTCAGCACTATAGCCATCCAATTCAGCGAATTGCACCTCCAACTCGGCTACTTTCATACCTTCTTCTTCTGACATTTCAGGCAGGGCGTAGATACGCTCACGCTCTTGTTTAATTTCCCATAATTGTGTGTGACCCATAATGACGGTATCGATGACACTAAATTCTTCAAATGCAAACTGATCTTGATTCAATTTACCCAAGCGCTCATTAGGTGTAATTGAAACATTGCCTGATGTGGGTGTTTGACTACCGTCTAAAATCTTCATAAAAGTAGACTTGCCGCAACCATTGGCTCCAATTAATCCATAGCGATTGCCATCGCCAAACTTTGCGGAAATATTTTCAAATAGTGGCTTCGCGCCAAATTGCATGGTGATGTTTGCAGTTGATATCAATGTTAAGGCCTTCGGTGATGCTGGATGAATTCCAAAAGATCCGTACTATAGGGATTTCCTTGCATGTCGTCGAGTAAAACCGCATTTTATTGCAAATTATTCAGCGCGATTAGTTTTATCTTAGAATTAACGTAAGATAATCGTTATGCAGTCACAAAGATTCACCAAATTGCAAAAGCAACTCCAGCGCCAAACAGGTAAAGCGATAACGGATTACCACATGATTGAAGAGGGTGACCGCATCATGGTTTGCCTTTCTGGTGGCAAAGACTCCTACACGATGTTAGATATATTAATGAATCTACAAACTGTAGCACCCATAAACTTTGAGCTAGTAGCAGTGAATCTGGATCAAAAACAACCGGGGTTTCCTGAACACGTGCTGCCAAATTATCTTGATGAATTGAAAATTGAATATCAAATTATTCAACAAGATACCTACAGTATCGTCAAAGAGAAAACTGCACCTGGAAAAACAACATGCTCATTGTGTTCTCGTTTGCGTCGTGGTGTTTTGTATAATACCGCTGAAAAAATTACAGCAAATAAAATTGCTTTAGGTCATCATATGGATGACATTGTTGAAACCATGTTTATGAACATGTTTCATGGTTCACGTATGAAAACCATGCCGCCAAAACTGGTCAGTGATGACAAACGAAATATTGTAATCCGTCCTTTGGTTTATTGTCGCGAAAAAGATATTCAACGCTATGCTGAACGCAAAGCGTTTCCTATTATTCCTTGTAATTTATGTGGCTCACAGCCCAATTTAGAGCGTCAACGAATAAAAGCAATGTTGTCAGAGTGGGACCAGCAAGCACCTGATCGTGTGAGTAATATCTTTCGCTCTATGCAAAATATCACAAGCAGTCATTTACTTGATACACGTTTATTTGATTTTGAAAATATGAAAGAGAGTAAAACTGTATCAAGTTTAGACTCAATTCCTATTACACAAACACATTAATTGATTTCATAAATGTTGGCTCATTTTTTTCGTCAACACTCATTTAAAAACCATTTACTTGTATGCTTACAATTTAGTGGCATTTCATTATCCTGTTATCCCGTTGGTTTAAAAAATAATGGCCATATATTGTGGCTAGTTTTATGCGCAATTGGTGCGGCAATTGGCATCTGGGCGTTGTGTTTTAACAAAGTGGGTAACTTTAGTGTCTACCCTGAAATTAAAACGCATGCAAAATTAATCACTAATGGTCCTTATAAATTTATTCGTCATCCTATGTATAGCGCCTTAATCATCATGATGATAGGTATAGCGTTATATAACTTTCATTTAATGAATTTGTTTGGAGTGACGATGGTGATCTTTGCAGTAATAAGTAAAGCTAATGAAGAAGAGAAGCTATTACTTATAAAGTTTCCGGAATACGATAAATATCAATCTAGTACCAAACGCTTCTTTCCTTATATTTATTAGTGCATTTGTTGTAACACTGAAAGCAGTGGCATAATTGTACTTCGCAAATCGTGTGGAGGAATGTACGGTGCTAAACATAATAATAATAATGGCATTGCTTGCGACCTTGGCTACATTAGGTCTGGGTTTACTGTCGATGGGAATTGGTGGCTCTCTAGATAAAAGCTTTGGCGAACGCTTCATGTGGGTACGAATTGGTTTACAAGCCGCAACGGTGGCTTTGATTGTTACTGCATTAGCCCTAAGTAACACATAGGGCCTCTTATGAATAGATGATAGGCATATCTCTGGTCTCCCACCCTTGCAAGCCTTAAGTTTCAGTCTTTCAAGCTAAAACTGTATATTTTTTATGGTTATTAGAGGTCTTCACCTGAGTCCTCTATAATTCGCGGCCGTTTGTGTAATACAAACTGAGCTAACTGCATGATTTGCCAGCTTAATAGCTCAAATTGTGCACTTATTTCTGTTTTCAAATTACTCTTTTGTACTAGATAGATTTAGAGCCAAAACCACTACCATATATAAGAATAAAACCTAAAAGAATTTTGAGTCGAGATGAGAATTACCAATCAGCCCAATAAAGGGCTATATGACCCTGCCTATGAACATGATGCCTGTGGTGTCGGTTTCGTTGTTGATATTAAAGGCCGCAAGTCTCACAAGATTGTAGAAAGCGCGATTACGATTCTTAAAAATCTTATTCACCGTGGCGCCTGTGGTTGTGAAGAAAATACCGGTGATGGTGTGGGTATGCTCACACAACTTCCAGATAAATTTTTCCAGCGTGTGTGCCGAGAACTTGATATCGAATTACCTGAGTTTGGTCACTATGGTGCAGGCATGGTATTTCTTCCAAATGATACGACACAACAACAGCACTGTATTGAAGAACTAAATAAAGTCATTGTAGAAGAAGGGCAAAAAGTTTTAGGTTGGCGCGATGTACCTATCGATTCTTCTTCTCTAGGAACAATGGCCAAAGATGGTGAGCCTACTTTTAAACAAATTTTTATCGCACGTAGTCATGAGTTAAAAGATGAAGCAGCATTTGAACGCAAGCTTTATGTGATTCGCAAACGTATAGAACATTTAATAGCAAATAATCTAGAGCTGACAGAAAGGGAACATTTTTATATTCCATCTCTTTCGTATCGAACTTGTGTTTATAAAGGCATGCTCACCGGTTCACAATTTGAACCCATGTTTCCAGATGTATCAGAGCCTGATTTTGAATCTGCGATGGCATTGGTGCACCAACGTTTCTCGACCAACACCTTTCCTGCTTGGGAACTTGCACACCCATTTCGTTACGTTGCACACAATGGTGAAATCAATACAGTACGTGGCAATGCTAACTGGATGTTGGCACGCGAATCTTTGTGCAAGTCTGATTTGTTTGGTGAAGACTTAGAAAAACTTTTCCCTATCGTGCAAGACGGTGGAAGTGACTCGGCAACGTTTGACAATGTAATGGAATTTTTACATATGAGTGGGCGTCCACTTGCACATGCTGTATTGATGATGATTCCAGAAGCATGGAGCGGACATGAAACGATGGATGGGGCACGTAAAGCATTCTACGAGTATCATGCAAGTTTGATGGAACCCTGGGATGGACCAGCCTCAATCGCGTTTACCGACGGTGAAGTAATGGGTGCAGTGCTGGATCGTAATGGTTTACGCCCATCGCGCTACTATGTTACGAAAGATGACATGGTCGTAATGGCATCAGAAGTGGGTGTTCTTGATATTCCGCCTGAAAACGTACTTATCAAAGATCGCTTGCACCCAGGCCGTATTTTTATGGTTGATACACAACAAGGTCGCATTATTGATGATGAAGAAATTAAGAAACAATATGTAGATGAACATCCTTATGCACAGTGGTTAAAAGAAAATTTAGTTGATATCAACACATTGCCTGCCGCAACAGATGTAAACTCTGGCAATCAAGATACTTTATTACAACGTCAACAAGCTTTTGGTTATACACATGAAGATTTACGTGTACTTATGGCGCCAATGGCTGCAAATGGATTGGAACCCACCGGTTCCATGGGAACGGATACAGCTCTGGCTGTATTATCCAATCGCTCGCGTTTGCTATATGACTACTTTAAACAATTATTTGCGCAAGTAACCAATCCTCCACTGGATGGTATTCGCGAAGAACTAGTTACCCAAGTCGCAACTACTGTTGGCCCAGAACAAAATTTATTGCAAGCTGCGCCTGAAAGTTGCCGACAAATTAAACTTCATTCTCCGGTTTTAACTAATGAAGAATTAGCCAGAATACGTGAAATTGATCAACCTGGTTTAAAAACTAAAACAGTTGAACTCTTGTATTCTGTTGCAGATGGCGGCAAAGGCTTGGATCAAGCACTGAAGAATGTTTGTGAACAAGTGGATGATGCAATAGCAAATGGCTTTACCAATATTATTCTTTCTGATCGCGGCGTTACACAAGACAAAGCAGCCATTCCCGCACTACTAGCTACTGCTGGTGTACATCATCATTTAATTCGTAATGGCAAACGCACGCGAGTTGGTTTAATTCTCGAATCAGGCGAACCTCGCGAAGTTCACCACTTTGCTGTGTTAATAGGCTATGGAATTGGTGCAGTTAATCCATATCTCGCCTTTGAATCATTGGGTGACATGATCGGTAAGGGCCACTTACCTGATATGCCAAAAGAAAAAGCCATACAGAACTTTATCAAAGCAATTAACAAAGGCTTAATTAAAACCACTGCTAAAATGGGTATATCAACTGTGGACTCTTATCGTGGTGCACAAGTTTTTGAAGCAATTGGTTTGAACAAAGATTTTGTTGATCAATATTTCACTTGGACCGCATCACGAATTGGTGGTATTGGCTTGGAAGAAGTTGCCAAAGAAGTCAGCATTCGCCATCACAATGCGTTCCCCGATCGTCCTGCAAAACGTCCAGACCTGGATTGGGGTGGTGAGTATCAATGGCGACGTGATGGTGAATATCATTTATTCAATCCTGAGACAGTATTCAAACTGCAACACTCCACAAGGTCGGGGCAATTTGAAATTTTTAAGGAATACACTAACAAGGTTGATAACCAGAATGAAAACCTTGCGACACTTCGTGGTTTATTTAATTTTAAATTTGCAAAAGATCCAATTCCATTAGCAGAGGTTGAACCGATTGAAAACATCATGAAACGTTTTTCAACTGGCGCAATGTCTTATGGGTCAATTAGTAAACAAGCACATGAAACATTAGCCATAGCAATGAACCGTATAGGTGGTAAATCCAATACTGGAGAAGGCGGTGAAGACCCTGACAGATTCACACCGGATAAAAATGGAGATTTACGACGCAGTTCAATTAAACAAGTCGCATCAGGACGTTTTGGTGTAACCAGTGAATATCTGGTTAATTCAGATGATATTCAAATTAAAATGGCGCAAGGTGCTAAGCCTGGAGAAGGCGGGCAACTACCAGGAACAAAAGTATATCCATGGATTGCAAAAGTGCGTGGCTCAACACCCGGTGTAGGTTTAATTTCACCACCACCACATCATGATATTTATTCTATTGAAGACCTGGCACAACTAATACATGATTTAAAAAACTCTAATCCGGATGCACGCATCCATGTGAAGCTGGTTGCGGAAATAGGTGTAGGCACTGTCGCAGCTGGTGTGGCAAAAGCACACTCCGATGTTGTGCTAATTTCTGGTTACGACGGTGGCACAGGCGCATCACCCATGAGCTCGTTAAAACATGCAGGCTTACCTTGGGAACTTGGTTTAGCAGAAACACAGCAAGTGTTGATGATGAATGGTTTACGCGATCGTATTGTTGTGCAAACCGATGGACAATTAAAAACTGGTCGCGACGTAGTCGTTGCAGCATTATTGGGCGCAGAAGAATTTGGTTTCTCTACCGCACCATTGGTTGTTATGGGCTGTATCATGATGCGTGTATGTCATTTAAATACTTGCCCGGTAGGCGTAGCAACACAGAATCCGGAGTTAACCAAAAAGTTTACTGGCCAACCAGAATTTGTAGAAAATTTCTTTAAGTTTATCGCTGAAGAAGTGCGTGAGTACATGGCACAACTTGGGTTCAAAAGTATTGACGAAATGATTGGCCAAGTTAATCGATTGGATGTGAAAAATGCAGTCGATCATTGGAAAGCAAGAGGGCTGGACTTTAGCAATATTCTAGCTGAGCCAGAAAATCCAATGAACAATGCACTACATTGCACAGGTGAACAGGATCATGGATTGGACCAATCATTAGATGTCACGCAATTAGTGCCTGCATGCAAAGATGCAATTGAAAATAAAACGCCAGTTGAAGTTTCACTGACTGTGAGAAACATACATCGCACAGTGGGCACAATATTGGGCCACCATATTACCAAACGTTATGGTGCTGAAGGCTTACCAGAAGATACTGTGAAAGCACATTTTAAAGGTTCTGCAGGA
>JBCCEI010000074.1:0-9258 GCA_039030355.1 Pseudomonadota bacterium
TAATCCGCTACTGCTTTTTTCAACACATCAACCGCGGTTTGAATTTCATTTGCATCAGGTGCTTCTTCCAAACAGGCTGCAATTGCCTCTTCCGCTAAGTCATTTATCTGCCGACTGCTAATTGTTGTAGCAAGAAAGTTACTAGCTAATTCTGGCAACTGATGAGCCTCATCAAAAATTACCGCATTTGCGCTAGGTAATAACTCTCCAAAGCCCTCAATTTTTAATGCAAGGTCAGCAAAAAACAGGTGGTGGTTGATAATCACCACCTCAGCTTGCTGAGCTTTTTGACGCGCTTTTATAACATGACACTGATCATAACTTGGGCATTCGCTGCCCAAGCAATTATCAATCGTAGAAGTCACATTTGGCCAAACGGAATCATTCTCTTGAATTGCAGTAACTTCTGCAATTTCTCCTGTTTTTGTAAATTGCGACCACTCTTTAATTACATGAATTTTTTTTGACAGTTGTCGATTATGCATTTGCGCTGTAGGTGCATGATGTTCCAAACGATGCAAGCATAGATAATTTGCACGCCCTTTTAATAAAGCCGTTTTTACTGGCAATTTAAGAAAATTAAGAATAGTAGGTAGATCTTTGAAATAGAGCTGATCCTGCAAATGCTTCGTACCAGTAGATATAACGATTTTTTGCTTTGACATCAAAGCAGGAATTAAATAAGCAAACGTTTTACCAACACCTGTGCCAGCTTCAACTACCAATTGCCCATAATTTTCAATTGCAGTTTTCACCGCTTCACTCATCGCTCGTTGCTGTGGACGAAATCGATAATCTTTTAAGAATTTTGAAAGTTGTCCAGCCTCACTAAATATATTTTCTTCTGAACTTAGATCATCACTTAACATTTCGTTTGTAGACATTATTTTGGCTTATGTTTATTCATTCAACATTACCACGACAATGGCAGCAACACCCTCGCCTCTGCCAATGAATCCCATACCCTCATTTGTACTTGCTTTTATATTGACATTACGCTCATCAATATTTAGCAAGCCAGATATATTTTTTTGTATGGCGCTTACATATGTGCTGAGTTTTGGTTTTTCTAAAATTACCGTGCAATCTACATTGCCAACGCTAAAATTTTGGTTATGCAACTCAAGCATGACCTTCTTAACCAACTCACTGCTTTCGATGTTCTGATATGCTGGATCATGATCAGGAAAGTGTTTCCCAATATCGCCTAATGCCGCTGCACCCAAGAGTGCATCACATAATGCGTGTAATAAGGCATCACCATCTGAGTGTGCCGCCAAACCTTTCTCAAAAGGTATTTCTTCACCACCAAGCATAATTGAATCCCCGTCTGTAAAACGATGCGAATCATATCCCATGCCTATTCGAGTGCTCATTGATTCATTTTCTTTAATATTGCTGTCGCAAGCTCTAAATCTTCAGCATGTGTGATTTTAATATTATCATTTTGGCCTCTTACCAACTTTACGTGTAAATCCTGCGCTTCAATTGCAGAGGCTTCATCTGTAATTGTTATTTTTTTATCGATACAGTATTGCATTGCACTTCTCAAATGCTTCAAGCGGAACATTTGTGGTGTAAAAGCGCGCCATATTTTTTCACGATCTAGTGTTTTTTGAACAACATGTTCTGCCTCACTCACCTTCAATGTGTCGCTAACAGGAGCTGCCAGGATGCCGCCGACTTCGTCATCTTTTAATTGATTCATTAATAACTCTAAATCCGAATAGCGCAAACAGGGCCTTGCCGCATCATGCACTAACACATAATCACTCTCTTCTGCCGGTGTATTTTCCAAGTAACACATGGCATTGTTAACAGAGTCCGCACGTGTGTTGCCACCAACAACGGTATGAATTTTTTCATTCTTGACGAGATCTAATTGATTCCAATGCTGATCATCAGCATGCAATGCAACGATGACACCAGCAATATTTGGGTGTCGTAAAAAACACTTAAGTGAATATTCAATTACGGTCGCATCATTGATTGCAAGGTATTGTTTGGGAATTTCTCCACCCATACGCTGACTTCTGCCCGCTGCAGGAATAATTGCCCAGTATCGCAATGATGTTGCCATCAACTAATTATGTGAGTCTTTTGTGTCACCCTCTACAATATGAATAAAGGTTTCATCTTTTTTGATCATTCCCAATTCACTACGCGCACGTTCCTCAATCGCATCAAGACCAGTCTTTAGATCCTCCACCTCCGCTGCTAAAACTGCATTACGCTGTTTAACTTGATCATTTTTTACCTGCTGTTCTTTGACAGACTGTTTCAGCGCAATCACATCTCGCACACTTGCATCACCAAACCATAGCTTAAACTGCAAAAGCACAAGCAATATAGTTAGAACAATGATGATCGTTTTCACAACTTAGCTCTTAAATATTATATGCATTCATACCAGGATACTTGGCACTTGCACCCAACTCTTCTTCTATTCTTATTAATTGATTGTATTTTGCTACGCGATCAGAACGAGAAAGTGATCCTGTTTTAATCTGACCCGCACCGGTTGCAACTGCAAGATCCGCGATTGTGACATCCTCAGTTTCACCCGAGCGGTGCGAAACAACTGCAGTATACTTTGCATCATGCGCCATATTAATCGCAGCAAGTGTTTCACTTAGCGTGCCAATTTGATTTACTTTTATCAATATTGAATTAGCTACGCCACGCTCAATGCCTTTTTGTAGGATTTCGGTATTGGTCACAAACAAATCGTCACCAACAAGCTGTACGTTTTTTCCGATCTTTTCTGTTAGCAGTTTCCAGCCATCCCAATCATCTTCAGCAACACCATCTTCGATGGTAATAATCGGGTATTGATTTACCCAATCTACTAAGTAATCGACAAATTGTTCAGAAGAATAGGATTGATTTTCTGAATGTAATTCGTATTTTCCATTTTCGTAAAATTCTGTACTCGCCACGTCCAAACCAAGATGAATATCTTGTCCCACTTTAAAACCAGCAATTTCGATCGCTTGCAATATAGTTTCTACTGCTTCTTTATTTGACTTTAAGTCTGGCGCAAAACCACCTTCATCACCCACTGCTGTATTTAATCCTTTTTTGTTTAACACGCCTTTTAAAGCATGGAATACCTCGGCACCATAACGAATTGCATCACGAATTGATGGTGCACCTGCTGGCACAATCATAAATTCTTGCATATCGACACTATTATCCGCATGTTCGCCACCATTAATAATGTTCATCATCGGTACCGGCATAATAAAATCACCACCTTGATGCAAATAACGGTACAAAGGAGTTTTTTTTGCCAATGCTGCAGCTTGTGCAGCCGCTAATGAAACAGATAACAATGCATTCGCACCTAAACGACCTTTATTATTAGTGCCATCCAAATCTAGCATCGCTTGATCAATCGTTTTTTGCTGAAAACAATCCATACCAACGAGGGCTTTTTGAATTTCAGTGTTTACATTATTAACAGCGTTTTGCACACCTTTACCCAAGTAACGAGCTTGATTACCATCACGCAATTCTACCGCTTCTAAGGTACCGGTTGACGCACCTGAGGGAACTGCCGCACGACCTCTTTCTCCTGAATCTAAAATTACATCCGCTTCTACAGTTGGGTTGCCGCGTGAGTCAACAACTTCACGCGCGTGTACTGATTTAATATTCGACATTATTTTTCCTTATTTCGATTTTCCATAATTCGTTCATTCTTGTTCGATCAGACCAGATTGCTTTACGGTTTGATCAATTTCTTTTAACTGTTCCAACAAAGCTTTAATTTTTACAAGCGGCCAAGAGTTTGGCCCATCACTTTTTGCCGTATCAGGGTTAGGATGAGTTTCCATAAATAAGCCCGAAATCCCCACTGCCATTGCTGCACGCGCTAAAACAGGCACAAACTCTCGCTGCCCACCAGAACTGCCATCATTGCCACCCGGTAATTGCACAGAGTGCGTTGCATCAAAGATTACCGGACAAGCAGTATCACGCATTATGGCTAAAGAACGCATATCGGATACTAAATTGTTATAACCAAATGAAGCGCCGCGTTCGCATACCATTATATTTTCATTACCTTGCGCTTTTGCCTTTGCAACTACATGCTTCATTTCAGCGGGCGATAGAAATTGTCCCTTTTTAATGTTTACCGGAAGCATGGTCGCTGCAACTCGTTGTATAAAATTTGTTTGGCGACATAAAAAAGCAGGTGTTTGCAAAACATCTATCACATCTGCCACTTCTTGCATCGGCGTGTCCTCATGCACATCAGTGAGCACTGGAATATTCAGTTCTTGTTTGATTTTGGAAAGAATTTGCAATCCTTTTTCGACACCTAGCCCACGGTAACTGTCTGCCGATGAGCGATTAGCTTTATCGAATGAAGATTTGTATATAAAAGGGATGTCGAGCTCTTGTGTGACTTCTTGCAATTTGCCCGCAGTTTCACGTGTGAGCTCTTCGCTTTCCACTACACATGGTCCAGCAATTAAAAAAAAGGGCTGCTGCAGCCCCACATCAAAACCACATAAGTTCATTTTAATTCTGCAGCTTTATGTTATTTGAAGAATCAGCGTGTTCAAGCAAATCTGATGTATTCGCTTCTTGCTTGGCTGGCTCACTTACAGTGCCAAATTTATTTTCATGATAGCGTCGCGCAGCTTGTACAAAACCAGAAAACAAAGGATGTCCTGCACGTGGCGTGGAAGTAAACTCAGGATGAAATTGGCAGCCAATGAACCAGGGATGTTCTTTAATTTCCACGACTTCCATTAAGCTCTCATCAGCCGAAGTACCTGTAAAGGATAATCCTGCATTCTTTAAAGTGGCCATAAAGGTATTATTAAATTCATAGCGGTGACGGTGGCGTTCAGCAATCACTTCTTTGCCGTATAACTTATGCACCAATGAGCCTGGTAGTAATTTGCATTCTTGCTCACCCAATCGCATTGTGCCGCCCATGTCTGATGCATGACTACGACGTTCAACTTGTCCTTCACGATCTTGCCATTCTGTAATTAGTGCGATCACTGGATTTTTTGTGCCCTGAACAAATTCAGTGCTGTGCGCATCATCAAGACCAGCAACGTGTCTCGCATAATCAATTACAGCAACCTGCATACCTAAACAAATCCCCAAGTAAGGAATATTTTTTTCACGCGCGTAACGTGATGCAGCAATTTTGCCTTCAATTCCACGATCACCGAATCCACCCGGTACTAAAATGGCATCTAATTCTTCTAACACCCCATCACCACTGGACTCGATACTTTCAGAATCGATGTATTGAATGTTTACTTTAGTTTGGGTTTGGATACCTGCATGTGTAAGCGCTTCATTGAGCGATTTATATGATTCGGTTAGATCTACATATTTACCAACCATACCGACCGTAATTTCAGCTTCCGGAAACTCAATTGCATGCACAACATCTTTCCAGTCTTTTAGATTAGCAGCTGGAAGATCTAATTTAAATTTGTCTACAACTATCGTATCCAGACCTTGTGCGTGTAGCCAAAGTGGTAGTTTATAAATTGTGCTGACATCAACGCATGAAATAACTGCGCGATCTTCTACATTGGTAAACAAGGCAATTTTTTTACGTTCGCCATCTGGTAATGGGCGGTCAGAACGACACAACAAAATATCTGGCTGGATACCAATGGAACGCAATTCTTTAACCGAGTGCTGCGTTGGTTTGGTTTTCATTTCCCCTGCAGCCGCAATATACGGCACCAAAGTCAAATGTATGTAAATTGCATTTTCACGACCCAATTCAACACCGAGTTGGCGAATTGCTTCCATAAATGGCAATGATTCGATATCACCAACCGTACCGCCAATTTCTACTAATGCAACATCTGCACCTTGTGCACCACGCTCAACTGATTTTTTAATTTCATCGGTAATATGCGGAATGACTTGAACTGTACCACCGAGATAATCACCACGACGTTCTTTGCGAATGACATTTTCGTAAATTTGACCTGCGGTGAAATTATTGCTTTTACTGGAACGAAAGCGCACAAAACGCTCATAGTGACCTAAATCCAAATCTGTTTCTGCACCATCAGCAGTGACATAGACTTCCCCGTGTTGAAACGGACTCATGGTGCCTGGATCAACATTGATATAAGGATCCAGTTTCATCAAACTAACTTTTAAACCGCGCGCCTCCAGAATGGCGCCTAATGATGCTGACGCAATACCTTTCCCAAGTGATGAAACTACCCCGCCAGTGATAAAGATATATCGTGTCATTTTGCCCTCGCATACACTGGCAAAACATGCCAATTGGTGCGGTTGGTATTAGTGAAGAATGTATTCAAGACGGGAGAAAAGCGTATCAAATGAAGCGCTTAACCACAATCAGCACGAGGCGGTAATAGCTTCAGATTCGGGTTTCACAAGCTAAGCTGTGTTTTCACACACTTGGGCAGTATTCCAGTAGCCCAATACTGAAATAAGCACATCACCATGGTAGAGCAACGGAATTCGATCTCGCATCCATGGTGGTACTTCTGCATCGTTGAGTAATTTTTTCAATGACCTATGCTGCTTTTGTCCAATTGGCTTTAGCCGCTCGCCACCCTGTCTAAAACGAACCATTAACTCTTTAACCTCTGTAGGTAATACCATTGCATTTAACTCTTCAGGCATCAGGGTTCGACCCAAGCTTTCAATGTATAAAGGCTGATCAATTTTCCAGCATATTTCTTGATAAGGATCGTGCGGGGATAATGGTTGCAATAAATACAATTGATTTTGATAGCGTCTAATTTCACCCTCTTTCCAGCTTTGCATCGGGGAAGTTTCGATTTCTTGTTTTTCAACAATATCTTTAATTACATGCTGTAAAATTTTTCTGCTAGGCACACGCATTTGATGAGCGCGAATCCAGTAACGTAAGACATTACTCAACCGTTCACGACTGAGTACTTGCAATGCAGCAATATTCAAAATTTTTGTTTGCTCTGTGGATGCTTGTTGTAAGTCAATATCTGCAAGCTCATTTAAGCAATTGCTTACTTCAGCATGTAGCTGAGCTGATCGCGCAATACTTTGCTGTGCAGAAGGCCAACGTGAACATAATTTTGGTATCACATCATTCCGCAAGAAATTACGATCAAAATGATTATCCTGATTACTAGGATCCTCAATCCAATCAAGATGATGCTCAGATGCATAATCATTTATTTGCTTGCGTGAGATTGTAAGCAAGGGTCTTAAAAGCAAACCCATTTTGAGTTGCTTGCATTCAGGCATCCCAGCAAGCCCTTGTGGACCTGCGCCACGTAACAACTGTAATAAGATTGTTTCAGCAACATCATCTTGATGATGTGCAGTTACTAATGCGTCGTTAAGACCCAATAAGCCGGTTAACAATTCATATCTGGCATTCCTTGCCAATTCTTCAAGGCTTTGCCGAGGTTGTTGTTTGATTTCAGCATGTAAAACAGTAAAAGGAATATTCCACCGTTCACACTGTTGTCCACAATGGTGTTGCCAGTCGTCATTTTCTTTCTGCAAGTGATGGTTCACATATACCGCATGTATCGGTAACTCAGTTGCATGCATTGTATGCAGCAAAACAGTTGAATCTAAACCGCCACTGAATGCAATATAAAATTTGGAAATAGCTTGGTAGTTTGAAAAAAAACGTTGTATAAACGTTACAGAAAAAGACATTTTTCAATCACTCAAAGAAAATATGATTTGTTATTGTAGAAATAATTCATAACAAATCATGATTGCCTTAACCAGACTCTTTGAATTCTCCATACGAGGTCAATCTTTGATAGCGATTTTCTAAAAGCTGTTCCGTGCTAAGTGAAATTAAACGATCGAGTGTTGCATGTAGAGAGGCACGAACATTATCACAAGTTGTATCAATATCTCGATGCGCTCCACCTAAAGGTTCTTGAATAATTTCATCGATTAACCCTAGCTCTTTCAATCGCGGTGCGGTAATACCCAATGCAGTCGCTGCCTCTTCAGCTTTTGCCGCATCTTTCCATAAAATTGATGCGCAACCTTCTGGCGAAATAACTGAATATGTACTGTAGCTCAACATTGCTAAGTAATCCCCAACACCAATTGCAAGTGCGCCACCGGAACCGCCTTCACCGATAACGGTACAAATTATAGGCACACGCATTGACGACATACGTTGCAAATTTAAAGCGATGGCTTGACTTTGCCCGCGCTCCTCAGCACCGATTCCTGGATAAGCGCCCGGTGTATCAATAAATGTGAAAATAGGCATTTTAAAACGCTCCGCCATCTCCATAATACGAAGTGCTTTACGATAACCTTCTGGTCTTGGCATACCAAAGTTGCGTTTTATATTTTCATTTGTATTACGGCCTTTTTGATGCCCAATTATCGCTACTGAATGACCCTCAAATTTTGCGATACCTGAAATAATTGCTGCATCGTCTGCGTACATTCGATCACCGTGTAATTCAACAAAATTGGTGAATAACCTTTCGACGTAATCCAGGGTGTAAGGTCTTTTTGCATGCCGAGCAAGTTGTGCAACTTGCCAAGGGGTTAGATTTGAAAAGATCGATTCAATTAGGCTTTTTGATTTGGTTTGTAACTTCGCGATTTCCTCATTCAAATTGAACTCATTATCACTTTCTACCAGACGCAGTTCGTCGATTTTCGCTTCCAGCTCAACAATGGGTTGTTCAAATTCAAGATAATCTGGGTTCATGGAGGTGAGAATTTATTTATACTATTTGAGAATCTAGCTGATAATTATGCATTAATACTCTGTTTCTTGTATACAATACTTGTATTGGTGACCTCAGATACTTTACTTAAACGCTGTAATAATTGCTCATCTAACTGGACATTCCAGTCTTTCGGAAATTTGAGCTTGGTCTCTAGCGCATTATTTTGATATTCAACCATTACAGAACAGCTGCCATCTTTAAAGGGTAATAACAGTTGTTGCAGATCTTGCACCCAAGCAAGCGAATCTCCCTCTGATTTGATTTGAATATTCAATAACGCGCCAAATTGCTTGAGATATTCGTCAAAGCTCCAGACATGATCGGTACGAACACGTACGCGCCCTGTATATTCATCCCAACCCAGACTACCTTTGATGATCAATATCGCGTCTTTAATTAATAAGTTGTCAAACTTTGCATAGTCTTGTGCAAATACTGCTATATCAATCCGCCCCGTATTGTCATCCAGCGTCAGGAAAGCTATGCGGCCTTTAGGGCTGTTACGGAGTCGAATTTGATCCAGCAA